>CAIUQV010000371.1 GCA_903901375.1 uncultured Ignavibacteriota bacterium | reverse complement strand
GATTCAATTATGACAGGTGTGAATGACCAGTTAGGAAGTTTAAGCCGACCAGTAATCGGTGTTTCTTCGGATAACAACACACTTATGATAGTCTTTCAGGCATTCACAAATAAATGGGGAGGCACAGTACCAGATACAACAAACTATAAAGCACTTTATATCACCAAAGCTACGAATAATTATAACTTCTCAAAACCGTTTAAGTTTACACCCGATTCACCTCTGATGGACTGGTCTTATCCGAGTATATCATCCTGGAACGAGAAAACATCGCAGAATATTTTTGCGAATGTATGTGCACTGAGAGATTCTATACCGGGAACATATGTAAATGCGAATAACAACGGACAATCACTCGCTAAGCTTTATTACATTAAGCTGTCAACACCACATACTGTGGGTATTACAGGCAGTGAAACAGCATCTGAATATTCCCTTCAGCAGAATTATCCAAACCCTTTTAATCCTGTTACTAACATAAAGTACCAGATACCGAAAGACGGATACGTGAAACTTGCTGTATACGATTTACTCGGACGGGAAGTGGATATTCTTTTAAGCCAGAAACAAACAATGGGAAAGTATGAAGCAGTGTGGGATGCTTCGCATTTTGCAAGCGGCGTATATTTCTACAAATTAATAACGAATGAATTTACAGAAACAAAAAGGATGCTGCTGATAAAATGATAATAAAGAAATATATAGTATTACTGATAATGTTGTTATCAGTTACGAGCGCATATTCGCAGATTGATTTACTTCGTTCTAAAATAGAGAATATATTAAGCGGTAAGCGTGCGAAAGTGGGAGTTGCGATAAGCAGTCTTGATTTGAAAGATACATTATCGGTTAACGGGAACGATCGCTTTGTTATGCAGAGTGTTTTTAAGTTTCACATTGCACTTGCAATAATGAATTTAGTTGAAGAAGGCAAACTCTCTTTATCACAGGAAGTATTTATCACAAAAGCAGAATTAATGCCCGATACCTGGAGTCCATTAAGAGATAAATATCCCGAAGGTAACGTGAAAGTAACGCTCGATGAGATTCTGAGGTTCACAGTTGCGCAGAGCGATAATAACGGATGCGACATTTTATTAAAGCTATTGGGTGGTACTTCCAGAGTTAATGATTTCATACATTCGATAGGAATAAATGATGTATCAATCTCAAAGACTGAAGAAGATATGCATAAAGGTGTTGAAGCACAATTTGCAAACTGGACAACACCAATTGCTGCGAGCATGCTGCTTGATAAATTCACCTATACTTATTCACAGAATAAATCCCTGAATCACCTCTGGCAAATAATGACGGAAACAACAACCGGACCTAAGAGACTGAAAGGACTTTTACCGGAGGGAACGGTAGTTGCGCATAAGACAGGTTCTTCCGATACGAACGACGAAGGTATGACGTATGCCGTAAATGATATAGGGATAGTGGTACTTCCAGATGGAAGGAAATATTCGATTGCTGTGTTTGTTACAAATTCATACGAGAAGTACGAAGATTCTGAAAAGATAATCGCTGATATTTCCAAAGCTGCTTATGATTATTTCCTTGATAAATCTTCAAAATAAGCTTTATAAAACAAAAAGCAGAAAAGTGAAATAACTTTTCTGCTTTTATAATATTCAGTTCTCAGAACTATCCGAGCTTTATTCTTGCATCGAGAATCTTTGATTTATTTCTGTTCGGTGAGAATACAAACGGATTCAAATCTATCTCAGTAAATTCGGGGAATTCAGTTACAAGCTGTGACAACTTCAATATGTTCTCTTCAATGAAATCAATGTCAACTGATTTCTTACCCCGAACACCTTTGAGTATTTCATAACTCTTTATAGAACTGACTATAGATTTAGAATCAGCCGTTGTCAATGGAGCTACCTTAAACTTTACGTCTTTAAACACTTCCACAAATATTCCGCCAAG
>CAIUQV010000370.1 GCA_903901375.1 uncultured Ignavibacteriota bacterium | reverse complement strand
TCGTCACACTTTATCCACATTCCGTCAGGAACGTCGTGCTTTGGAGTTTCGGTGGAAATATTCTTTTCAGATCTTTTAAACCAGGCCATTTTACCTTAAATTTAATTTTTAAAATTTAATATTTATAATAGTGCACCCTTGCACTCTTAGAAATATCAATCTCCGTAAAAACGTTTCATATAAAATGGTTCGCTCAGACTGTAATCACTTATCTTTCCCTCTTCAGCATATTCCTTCGCCACGTTGTATAAACTCTGTAAATTAGATATATCCGATAAATTAATTACTTTCAAACCTTCCGGAAAACTGTAATCCGTTTTTTCATTAATTATAAAATTACTGTTTGAATTTAATATCTCTTCAAGAACCGCAACTTTATATTCAGAAATTCTTTCAACCCCTTTATATTCAGCAAAGTAAAACTCGCCCGTTCTTGAATTGCTGAAAATCATAGGTGTTACAAACTCATCAGTAACGCTGACATTTCCTGCATATTTCACCGCAATTAAATCAAGCGAACTTACTTCTATCAGTTTTGCGCCGCTTCCAAAGCAAATTCCCTTAGCTATTGCCGACCCTATTCGCAGCCCTGTAAAAGAACCGGGACCATTTGCCAGCCCGACAAAATCTATCTCCTGAAAACTAAACCCGTGCCCGTCAAATTCGTTCTTAATTTCATATACGAGGTCATCGGCGTTTGTCTCCTCTTCGAGAGTCTTCAATATAGTAAAATCGCCCTTTTTGTTATAGGCAAATTCAATCTTTTTTGAAGCTGTATCTAATAGCAATATATTCAAAATGTTCCTTTTTCCTTCTTATTTCTATAAAAATCTATCAATCCCCTCACTTTTCTGCTCATTTCTATCTCATTTCCCCTAAAACTTCTTATCTCTCTCTCTGAAATAATTTCTTCTCTGTGAACTCTGTGTTCTCTGTGGTAAAAGTTCTCTGTTTCTTAATCAGTTGTCATCATAATTCATCATCTAAATCAGTGTGCCATCTTTTCCTTAAACCTCTTTTTGTGCTTTGGTGTTTTGGTGGTAAATCTCTATGCCTAAAAAAACCATCTGTGTCAATCTATTCTTATCGTCTTTTATCAGCGTTCCATTCTCTATCTTTCTCCTAAAAAAATCTCTTCTCTGTGAACTCTGTGTTCTCTGTGGTAAAAGTTCTTTAACTTAATTCACCTCTATCACCCTCTCCTCATCCCCATCCCCATAATCAAACCTCACTGTCTCAATTTCCCTCCCTAAATATTCCTCCGCCAGCTCAGGCCATTCTATAAGTACAATCGAATTCTTATTTATATACTCATCAAACCCAATCACGCTCAGCTCTGCCGCAGAATTTAACCTGTACAAATCAAAATGATATATACTGAATTTCTTTCCCTCGTTATCCGTACCCGTATATTCATTCACTAAAATAAACGTCGGACTGTTCACAACCTCCTTCACATCAAAATATTTGCATATTCCTTTCACAAACTGAGTCTTCCCCGTTCCCAGATTTCCCTTAAGCCCGAGCACACTCCCGGGCTTAAGTTCTTCTGCAAGCTCTTTTGCAATCATCATCGTTTCTTCTGTGCTCTTGCTCCTGAATATCATGCCTTGCTTTCCAGAACAGCCACAGGCAGTATCATTTCTTCCATTGAAATACCGCCATGCTGAAATGTATCATTATAATAGTTTAAGTACTTATGGTAGTCTGTCGGATAAACGAAGTAGAAATCTTCCTTTGCAATTATGTAGTTCACAATTCCGTTCCTTAATGGCAGTCTGTATTCAGTCGGATTCTTCACAAATATCGCATTCCTCGCCTCTGCCTTTACGTTCCGTCCGTATTTATACCTCAGGTTAGTTGCCGATTCCTTGTCACCCATTACCTTCACGCCGTGCAGACATCTTATGCTTCCGTGGTCAGTGGTAATCACAATCTTCACACCAGACTTTGTCGAGAGCTGTCTTAGCATTCCAAAGAACGATGAATGCTCAAACCACGACTCCGTCAAAGACCTGTACGCAGATTCGTCCGGTGCTATCTCTTTCAGAATTGCATTGTCGCTCCTTGAATGTGCAATCATATCCACAAAGTTTATTACTATCGCATTCAGATGATTGTTGCAATAAGAAAGTATCTTGCTCTCAACCCCGCGGCTGAAATCCGAATCCATTATCTTCGTGTACTTTAAATCGTTGCGCAGTTTCACTTTCCTTCTGTCCAGCAGCTTCTGCAAAAACTCTTTCTCGAAATTATTCTTCGAGTTCTCATCGTCGTCACTTGTTTTCCAAAGACTTGGATAATGTTTCTCAATCTCCGAAGGATAAAGCCCCGCGAAAATTGCATTCCTGCAGTAAGGTGTCGCAGTCGGAAGAAGTGAGTAATAGTAATCCTTACTAATCCTGAAATAATTCTCTAAATATTTCTCCATCATCATCCACTGGTCAAGCCTCATACAGTCAACCACAAAGAAGAAAACAGATTTATTGTTATCAAGCTCCGGTATCACGTACTTGTCAACTATATCCTTCGAAAGTACGGGTCCGTTGCTTTCTTCGTTAACCCAGTTTTTGTAATTCCTTTCCACAAACTTCGAAAACTCCACATTACACTCTCTTCTCTGGTCAATAGCCGTTTGCTTCAGCCCAAGCTCGGGATGCTCATCAAGCTCTATCTCCCAGTTTGTCATAGAAGAATGTATGTTTATCCAGTCCGTCCAGGCAGGGTCGTTCATAAGCGAAACAGAAATTTTGTTGAACTCCTGTATGTAATCTCTTGAAACCTGATTGCTCTTCAGCTTCTTTCCCTCAAGAAATTTCTTGCACACAAGCAGCACCTGTTTAGGATTTACGGGTTTCAGAAGGTAGTCGTTGATTTTCTTGCCGATAGCATCTTCCATCAGACTCTCGGTCTCGTTCTTGGTAACCATCACAACAGGAAGGCTCGGTTTAATATCTTTAATCTCGGAAAGTGTTTCGAGTCCGCCCTTGCCGGGCATCATCTCATCCATAAAGACAAGGTCTATATCATTTTCTTTAATGAACTGAATTGCATCGTCGCCGTTCGTAGCTTCAAACACAACGTATCCCTTCTGCTTCAGGAACATTATATTAGACTTTAACAAATCTATCTCATCATCAACCCAGAGAATGTGCTCTTTATTTTCCATATTATTCTATTTTTAGTTTACAAAAATAGTATCAATTCATCATTAATGTTTTATAATCCCTTTTTAAATTCTAAAATCTTTCTTATTACTGCTCTCTCTTCCAATTTAAAACAATTTTTCATCAAATTCATTCTTATTAATAATCCCTAACAATTCTCATCTTATACTCTTTATTCTATATTCTAGATTCTAAATTCTAACTCCTAACTTTAAACTCTAAACTCTTGAAATCTCCACCACATTCTCTATATGATAAGTCTGCGGAAACATATCCACCGGCTGAATCCTCCCAATCCTGTACTTTCCCTTGCTCATTATTATACTCAAATCCCTCGCCTGAGTTACAGGATTGCAGCTCACGTAAACAATCTTTTCATAATCCGCCTCACTCAGTATCTCGCAAATATCCGGATGCAGCCCCGACCTTGGCGGGTCGAGCAATACCTTATTAAACCCCGCCTCTTTAAAGTTCGTCAGAAATTCTTTTATGTCCGCCGTTTCAAAATCAACGTTGTCAATCCCGTTCAACACTGCATTCTCTGTTGCGCTCCTGATTGATTCATCGATAAGCTCCACGCCCTTCACCTTGTTCACTAAATCAGATATATAAATCGAAATCGAACCCGTGCCGCAATACAAATCAAGCACGTTATCACTCTTCTTAAAATCTCCAAACTCCACCACCTTCGAATAAAGCACTTCAGCCTGCAAAGTATTTGTCTGGAAAAATGCATTCGGCGAAATCTTAAACATAAACTCTTTCTCGCCGCGTTTCAGTTTCTCCGTAATGTATCCTTTGCCGAATACAACCACTACTTGTTCTGCAAACGCCACCTGCGCCTTCTTCTGCGTAAAAGAATTCAGCAGTGTTGTTACCTGCGGAAAAAGTTTCTTAATCTCATCCGAGTACTCTTCAATTACTTCCTTGTTAAAATCATAAGTAATCAGGTTCAGCATCAGGTCATCAGTATTGTCGCATTCACGCACAACCAGAAACCTCAGGTATCCTTCGTGAGTTCTC
>CAIUQV010000369.1 GCA_903901375.1 uncultured Ignavibacteriota bacterium | reverse complement strand
ATGAATTCTACTTTGCCGGTGTTTAGGTCGTAGTATGCACCGACAATCTTTACCTTGCCTTCTTTAACGAGAGCAGAGATAACATCGCTATGTTTAAGAATGCTTTCAATCTGAAGTTTAACGTTATTCTTAGAAGTTTCATCGAGCATTTTATCGGGGTTTGATTTATCGCCTGTGATTGCAGGTTTAATCTGGTTTACAAGCTGAGTGAGGTTTCCGAGTTCGGCATTATCTACAGCACCTTTCACGGCACCACATTTATTGTGCCCCATAACGACTATTAACTTACTGCCTTTAAGCTTTGTAGCAAATTCCATACTGCCGAGGACATTATCATCTTCGATATTTCCTGCTACACGAGCTACAAAAATGTTTCCGAACCCCTGGTCAAAAACAATTTCAGGCGGTACACGTGAATCAAGGCAAGACAAGATAACCGAATGCGGATGCTGGTCGTCTTTGGTAGCCTGTACCTGTTCTTTGTAATCTGTGTTTTCAAGTTTACCATCCACGAATCTTGTGTTACCTTTCTTTAATTCGTTGAGAGCGTCATCAGGTGTGTTAATAACAGCATGTTCGTGTTTTTTCCCTTTTGGATCGTTTGAATGGGAAGTGTCTGTTTCGACTTTCTTTTGCCCGCAGGAAGCGAGAATAAAAGAAAGAAGCAAAAGAAGAATAAAGGATTTTGTTGTTTTCATTTAATGTTCTTTAGTTTATAAAAGTGTATAAAAGTTTATAACTATAAAACACTTTAAAGAATTTCAGCATAATACGATTACTTTGGGAAATGACTTTTGGCAAAGGTATACTAAATAAATGCCATAGAGATTAATGCAACCTCTTATTATATTTTACGTCTAAAGTATTATAACTTAAATTCAGCATCATGAAAAATATTACCAAACACATCGTTTTATTCATTTCATTATTAATAAGTATCAGCTCGTATGCTCAGAACTTTGACGGTTACGAACAGTACATGAACAATGCAATGAAGGACTGGAAAGTTCAGGGTTTTGCTGTTGCAGTAGTTAAGAACGGAAAGATAATATACTCAAACGGTTTTGGTTACAGAGACGTAAAGAATCAGTTACCTGTAACCACTAACACACTATTTGCAATAGGTTCCTGCTCAAAAGCATTCACGGCAGCAACGGTAAACTTGCTTGTTGACGACGGCAAACTCGATCTGGATAAAACTATCATAAATTATTTTCCGGGGTTTAAACTGTATGACGAATACGTAACTACACACATCACTTCTAGGGATTTGCTTTGTCACCGTTCGGGATTACCGAGACACGACCTTGTATGGTACGGAGCTGATGAGATTCCGAGAAAGGATATGGTGAGCAAACTGCAATACCTTGAACCGAATGCGGGATTCAGAGAAAAGTGGCAGTATCAGAATGGTATGTTTATGGTGGCAGGATATCTGGTAGAATTAATTGACGGAAAGAGCTGGGAAGAGTTTACGCAGTCAAGAATACTAAATCCGCTTGAGATGAAGAATACAAATTTCTCGGTTTACGAAATGCAGAAGGCGAATGATTTTTCAAAACCATATTCAGAGAAAAATGATGAAGTGGAAGAGATACCATTCAGAAGCATTGTAGCTACAGGTCCGGCGGGATCGATAAATTCCAGCGTAACAGAAATGGCAAACTGGGTGATGATGCAGCTTAACGGAGGAAAGTATAAAGATAAGCAGATAGTGTCGGAAGCTTCAATAAATCAGATGCAGTCGCCGCAGATGGTGATGCCATCGGGAATGACAGATGAAGTATTTTACAGTTCGTACGGAATGGGATGGATGATAACATCGTACAAAGGGCATCTGAGAGTAGAGCACGGCGGCAACATTGACGGTTTTTCAGCTT
>CAIUQV010000368.1 GCA_903901375.1 uncultured Ignavibacteriota bacterium | reverse complement strand
GTAAAAGAATCTGTGGTAAAAGTACCGTTCCTCCTTCCTCAAGCTCCAGCTTGGGAAGGCCTCAAAGCAATCAATCTTTATTTGTATTCTCTCACCTCTGTGCACTCTGTGAGCTCTGTGGTAAAAGAATTATAAATATTTTAAAACTTAATAATAAAGGATCACAAAAATGGCTCTATTAATCGTTCCATCACCGCTCGGAAGAATCTCTGGCCGCATTGGCGACGTTGTCTTCCGTAATTATTCCGATAAAACTGTCGTCGGTATTCGTCCGCAGTCGTTCACTCCGGGCTCTGACATTGCATCTGTTCATCGCAGACTTCGCTTTAAACTCACTGCTATGCTGTCGAAGTGTATCAAAAACTTTCAACCCGCTTATGACCTTTGGTCCTTGCATACAAACAGTAAAATGTCCGCCTATAACCTTATTTTTAAGAATAATTATAAGGCTGTCTTCTATGACTATATTTCCGACTTTGTTCAGATATTCCCTAAAATTGATTTCCTCATAAAACCGGAATCAATTTCCATTAATAAAGAATCGTTCCGTATAAATTTCATACCCGAAGATTCTCATCTCACTGGTTTCGATTCACCTAAGTTTCTTCAGATGGCTGTTATCATTTTCAGCAAAGAACCCTTTGATAATTCTGATTCAAAGTTTAATTTCATAAACTATCTCTCCTCTCCCGTGGAAATTATCGATGGCAAAAACCTTTCCTTTAATCTCAATTTCTCCGAATCTCAGGAGTCTCCCTCCGAATCCCTGAACTGGCAGGACTCAGCGGCATTCTCCCGCTATAATTATCATTCTGTTTTCGTCTCTTTCCTCGCTCTCAACAGCGAAAAAACATTCATCAGGAATTCTCAAACAATCTCTCTACTTAACACATGACATCAAGAATTATATCTGTAGTTCCGGCATTCCTGCCGGAAACAACTTTGAAAAGCATTTTATCAATCAATTTGCCTTCTCAAATTTCTTATTTCGCCTCTGTGCGCTCTGTGTTCTCAGTGGTGAAAAATTTCTTAAATCATTTTTAAACAATCTTAACCAAACAATACAATGAAAACAAAACAGTTCAAATCAGCACTAACAAACTCAGTTTTAAGCATCGACCTCCTGAAGGACTTCTGGTCTTTGTTTCCTGACCTCTACAAGTACGATAATCCTGTCAAAGCTTTCAATTTCGCTAACGCCGAAAGCTTCAAAGACAACATCTTCGCATTTAAACCACAACTCGTTCCTTATTCCGATTATGATGTCGAAATCAGTAAATATGAAATCACCGAAAAGTATTTCAGGGTTGCTGTTGATAAAATCATCAATGATGAATACAAAAACTCAATAAACTTCGACGGTTGCTTATCATTCGTAAACGGTGTAAAAAAGAAATTAGTAAACCCTAAAGAATATTCCCGTCTTGTTATCATTCATATTATGACTAATCCTGTGGTTTCAGGCAAACCTGAATTCTTTATCGGTAACGCTCTTTCCGAACCTAAGTTATACAAAGGTAATAAAAAACGTACTTTCAGTATTCCTGTTTCAGATGAAATAAATAAAGAATTCGATTCGTATAAGTACCATCGTACTTTCGCTTTCTTCATAAACTTTTTTACCGAAATTGAGGAAAACCTTAAAGGCGAACCCATTACCATAGAAAATGTAATTTCTTGTTCCGATGTGTATCC
>CAIUQV010000367.1 GCA_903901375.1 uncultured Ignavibacteriota bacterium | reverse complement strand
CCATCGATCACCATCTTGCCCGAAATTACGGAACCAAGGACTGTAACTTTATATTTTGAAAATGTGCTTAATAACTTATCAGTTATATACTTTCCTGTTGCATTATCTTTGAATATTGTCGTAACGACCGGTAAATCATCAACAGTGATACAAATGTCTTTATTGATTTGCTGAGAAAAGATTTTGCCGGAAAATAATATAAGGCATATTATTACAAGGAATGTTCTTACCAAAACCTTAAACCCCATTTACTATTATTTCTGCAGCTTTAATAGTTTCTTCTTTACTAACATCAAGATGAAAAACAGCTCTTATGTTCGAATAAGAACCCGACGATAATAACAGATTCTTTTCATTCATTTTCTGTAAAAAAGTATCCTTTGGCATTCCTTTAATCTGGAATACCACAATATTAGTATGAACTGAATCTGTATCTATAATGATGTTGGGATTAGCAGATATCTCTTTTGCGAAGTATTTTGCATTATCGTTATCTTCTTTCAGTCGTTTTACATTATTTTCCAGTGCATACAAAGCTGCAGCTGCAAGAATCCCCGACTGACGCATTCCCCCGCCAAGTATCTTTCTCCATTTATGGGCTATAGTGATAAATTCACTGTCTCCGCAAAGTATCGATCCTACCGGAGCGCCGAGTCCCTTTGAGAAACAGAAGGAAATCGAATCACAATACTGTGCATATTCTTTTAAAGATATTCCCGTTTCAACGGATGCATTAAAGATTCTTGCACCGTCAATATGTAGCTTTATTTTATTCTCTTTGGCAAGTGAGTAAATCTCTTTTATGTTTTTAATCGGCTGAATTGTACCGCCGGCTCTGTTATGCGTGTTCTCAAGGCAAATTAATCTTGTCTTTGGGAAATAATATTCACCCGACCTTATCGCTGTTTTTATATCTTCAGGTTTCATCTCTCCTTTTGTCCCGGGAACAGTATGAAGCTGAACGTTTGATATGACGGATGGAGCGGAAGTTTCATAGTGAAATATATGTGCTTCTGACTCGCATATGACTTCATCACCCTGTATAGTGTGTCCTTTAATGGCAAGCTGATTTCCAAGACAACCTGTCGTTACGAATAAAGAAGCTTCCTTCCCTGATAATTCGGCACACTTCTGCTGTAGTTTTATTACTGTTGGGTCTTCACCAAAAACATCATCTCCCACTTCAGCATTGAATATCGCTTCCCTCATTGCCTTCGACGGCTTTGTTACTGTATCACTTCTAAGATCTATCGGTTTCATATAAATTTGATTAAACAAAAAAGCCCACTCATTTTGTGGGCTCTTCTATATTCTTTAAAACATTTTTTCCTGATCGGCACCGCTGCCTTCCTTATCTTCTTCAAGTATTCTTGCAATTGCAGATATACTGTCATTCTCGCCTATCCTTATCAGTCTGACACCTGAAGCAGCTCTTCCCATTACACGAATGTCTTTTATTTTCTGCCTGATTAATATTCCGCGTGTTGTGATTATCATAAGATCATCCGTATCTGTAACTTCTTTAATAGAAATCATCTTACCGACTTTATCTGAAGTCTTCACTGTTCTTACTCCCTTGCCGCCGCGTGAAGTTATTCTGTAATCATTCAGATCACTTCTCTTTCCGTATCCTTTTTCTGTAACAACAAGTATCGTAGCACTTGCCCTCATCACTGCTATCATTCCAACTACATAATCTCCCTTTGCGAGCTTTATTGCTCTCACTCCGGTTGCAGTCCTTCCCATCTCACGAACAAGCGATTCATTAAAGCGTATTGCCTGCCCGAAGTGTGTTCCGATAACTATTTCCTGACTTCCGGTTGTAAGCTTCACTTCAACTAAAGAATCTTTATCGTTAATGTTAATCGCATTTATACCGTTTCTTCTGATGTTCGAATATGCATCAAGCTTCGTTTTTTTGATTGTTCCAAGCTTGGTTATCATCGTTACATAAAGCTCTTCAGTAAAATCTTTTACCATCAGGAATGCTGATATCACTTCATCCTTTTCCTTCTCAATAAGGTTAAGTATTGATTTACCTCTCGAAGCTCTTGAGCCTTCAGGTATATCATAAACTTTCAGCCAGTAACATTTTCCCTTGTCAGTAAAGAACATTATGTACTGATGCGTTGAACCAATAAACATATGTTCGATGAAGTCCTCGTCGGAACTCCCCGTCGAAGCAGCAGTTATTCCCCTGCCTCCTCTTCCCTGAGTCTTGTAAGATGTTACAGGTATACGTTT
>CAIUQV010000366.1 GCA_903901375.1 uncultured Ignavibacteriota bacterium | reverse complement strand
TTATGTCCATTAAAACTGGTCCTGATATTCCGTTTTCGAAACCCGGATAGTTTTCTATGTCGGTAGTAATCATGAGCTGTCCGCCCGGCTGTGAGCCTTCGAATATTATCGGGGACAGGTTTGCTCTTGCAGTGTATATTGCTGCCGTTAATCCGGCAGGTCCTGTTCCGATGATGATAACTTTGTGTTGTCCTTTAAGTCCAGACATTTAATTTTTCCTTTCTGTATTAATTATTTTAAACTTTATTTTCGTTTTCCTTTATCTTTTTCTCTATCTGCTGATTGTTAGGGCTGAGCTCGAAAGCTTTTTTCCAGAAATAAACAGCTTTCTTCACATCCTTCAGGGCAAAGTGTGCATCGCCGAGATGGTCAAGCAGGACGGCATTTGAGCCGTTTATTGAAACTGCACGCTCAATGTATTCGAGTGCAGATTTATAATCTTTCATCATATAGAATATCCATCCGAAAGTGTCGAGGTACGATGGATTGCCCGGCTCCTTGTTTACTGCACGTCTTGACATATCGAGTGCTTTTTCCAGATTCTCTCCGCGTGTTGAAAGGTTGTACGCATAGTTATTAAGCATTAAGGCATTGTCGGGGTCTATCCTCAGTGCCTTTTCGTACATATCGTTGGATTCCCTGTACTGTTTGTTTGAATTGTATGCAAGTGCAAGAGATGAAATCAGTCCTAAATCCCCGGGGTTGATTTCCATGGCACGTTCATAGTACTTTATCGCTGCGGGCAAATCATTCAGCCGCTGTGTGGTAAGTGCCAGAGTGTAATTCAGCCTGTAATCATCCGGAGCGAGGGAAAGACCCTTCTGCAACACAGCTTTCGAGTCTTCATACTTCTCAAGCGTGAACAATGCATAACCAAACTGTAGACAGGCTTCTTTCGAAGAATCCGCAAGAGTAACTCCCCTTTTAAACTTTTTATACGCCTCTGCTTTATTGCTGTTCGATATATCTATTTCTCCAAGATAATAATACGGAGCCCAGTTATCGGGGTATCTGTCGAGAATGTACTTAAAAATGTATTCCACAATGTCAGCTGTCTTGTTGTCCTGAAGCATCATATTGTAATACATTTCTCCGAGCTGTACTTTTTCCTGAAGGGAAAGTGAATCTTTTCCGAGAATCTTTGCAAACTCCGTAAATCCCTTGTCTACTTCGTTCTTGCGGAAATACAGTTTCACTATTTCTGCCTGAATCTGTTTATCGCCGGGATTGAGTGCAGACATTCTTTCGTATATTTCCTTTGCACCGTCTTCGTTGCCGAGCTTAGTGTACAGCGATGCAAGCTCAAGAAGAAGTCCGCTGTTGTAAGGGTCGAGTTTAAGCGAGTAACTCAGCACTTCGGCTGCTTTTTCATAATTCCTGAACCCTGAATAGATTTCATACATTCGTTTCAGAACGTCCTGTTCAAAACCATAGACATCAATAATCCTTTCATAATAAATAACAGCAATTTCCGTACGGCGCAGTTCCTGATATGCACGGGCAAGAGAATACAGTACAAATACATTTTCGGAATCTTTTGCGAGTATGCTTTCATAAATCTCAACTGATTTATCAATCTTTCCCGTACCGTAATATATGTTTGCTTTCAGAGTAAGGTATTCAAGGTTCTCAGGATTGTACTTAAGTGCGTTATTAACCTCAATCAGTGCATCCTGATATTTACCGAGTTTTACGAATACGTTCGCAGCGGCAAAGTATATCCCGCCTGCTTTCTCGTATTTAAGTGCAGTACTGTAATATTCAAGAGCGCTCTTGTTGTCACCGGTAAGCTCTGCGGATTTCCCTTCTATAAAATACTTAACGGCGGTTTCGTTAAAAACACTGTCTCTTTGTGCCTGTGATACAGCAGCATCGGACAGCAGAAACATTACCGTTAAAATTAACATAACTCTGCTCATACATAAAAATATGTTTATAACAATAAACTCTAAAGTCAAAAACAATACATAAAATCAGAATTACGGTTTAAGACTCAAATACCTAATGTACATACATTTATCGTTCGTGTGTTTAAGGAAATTGTGTTTGAATTAATACATTTTTTTGTTAAGTTATCTCATCAAAAATGAACTAATAGCATCAAATCAATGTTAGTTGTTAATAACATTATTTGCTATTGAAAAGTTTTTAAATGGACGAAAAAAGGGTTGACATTAAAATATACACCGTCCTTTTCTTTATGATTCTTATAGGGTTTATAGGGTTTCTGGTCTACAAAGGATTCAGGGAATCTGAATATAAAAGCAGGGTAGCTCCGAGAGAAAGATTCAAGAAGAACAATGACGACGCCGGGATTCACATTATCGAATCACCAACTAACAGGGTATAACTTTTAAATTATTGGGTCAGAGGTTTATCTCAATTCCTATATTGAAACGGTTATTTAAATCTCCATCTATCATATCATTTCCCGAGCCGATAGATTTAACTCCATCAAGATAAGTTGCTGAATATTTTGCCGTGGCTTCAAAGAAGTTGTAAGGTTTATACCTGAGAACCAGATACCATCTTGTTCCTTTTCCGTACAATCCTACGTTTGACATTACTCCTTTCAAATCATCCTCAAACTCATACACTCTGCTGTCATAATCCTCGGTCTGAAAAACAACAAACCTTGTGGATATGGAGAGGTTTTTTGTCATAAATGCTCTTATATCAGAATAAAAGAGAAATCCTTTATTGTTCCCGCCATAATTATCATACTTCACCATAACGTATTCATACCTGCTCTTTAGTCTTATGTCTCCCGATATATCATAGTCGAATCCAAGCCTGAAATTCATCTGGTTGCGGTTATCTATTTTCTTTACGCTTCTGTCGTACTCATCGGTTACAGTACGAGATTCTTCTTTGTTCTTGTTCCTGTATTTCATGTACACAAGAAATCCCTTTGAGAATTTATATTCGGAATTTAAAAGAAAATCATTTCCTGATGTAGAAACAGGATTTGAGTAGGTTCTGTAAGGAAACTTAAACTGGTCGAAGTAAGTATCAACCGATAATCCTTTAATCGGTTTAAGGCTTAATCCTGCGTAAACGCCGTTTTCGTTCTGAGTATTTCCGTTGTTCTCTCCGAATCCGAATGAGTGGACGGGAACGAAGTTTTCGGGATAGTTCCTGTATAAAAATATTGCGTTTGCTCCTTTCAGCAAAGATATCTGCAATGCCGAAAGTCCTGCAACGTGACTGGACTGGGAACGTGCAAACTCACCAAAGATATTAAAGTTCTTGTACACTACGTCATAATCAACGCTTACCATATTTGCCTTATCGCCCGAGAAATTATAAAGCTGTTTGCTGCTGTCTATGCCGACAGGTTTCGTAAACTGGGAAGTCCAGTACGTGGCTCCAAGTCTCAGGAAGCCGTAATCGGCAAACACACGTCCTCCGAGTAAACTTTCCATACCTGCATTCTGCCTGTTCTTTTCGCTGATTGTACGGTGGTAGCCGTCGAAATAAATACTCGATACTTCGTTTAAAGTAGTATCTATCGATGCATCAAAATAATTATTGGAATAGAAGAAGTAGAAATTATAGTTCTTGTATTCTACGTTCGTTGCCGCACCACGGAAGAACTGTACTTCGTTCGTGGAGCGGTAACTGTCTATGTTAAAACTTCTTTTCTTAATCACGTCAACTGCTTCCGAGCCTTTTGAGTATGAAAGGGATGTCCACAATCCGAGTCCCTGCCCGAAGTTGAGAATATAATCTCCTGCGAGTACTTTCTTAACGAACTTCCAGTTATTCAGTTCAAGGTATCCGGAATAGAAGTCTGCATAGTTCGTTTCGCCCGGGTCTTTTTCTATCGTTAAATTTCCGCCTATGTCATAACCGTTTCCGTTATAAAAACCTGTGAGACGGTTGTAAACCTTCTGCGGAGAGCCGGGATAATCACCTGTTTTATAACCCTGCCTTTCCTGTAAATCACTCTGAACCCTGCTGCGGAATTTTATGTCTATGTTTTTAAAAACATTACTGGAAAGATACTCCGATTCTTTTATCACCTTTCCTGATTCGTCTTTCACATAGTCTGTCTTAGAGTTTTTCGCAACAACATAGACCTTTATCTTTTCGTAAAAGTCCTGAGATATTCCGTCTATTTTAAGCAAATCCCTCTTTGATTTGAAATTACCATTGTATGTCCTGTAATCGAATATCTTCTTTGCAATCATTGTGGTCATATACGGAATTACTTCAAGTTCTTCGCGTGAAGCTTTGTTCAGGTCAACAGGTTTTGTTTTAAGGTACTCCATCTGGTCAAGAAGCTTTGAATCTTCTGAATCTTCGAGAGTGTTTTCAAGGAGCTTTTCCTGATACTTATACGTGTTCAAATCCGTCGTATCGGGAACTACGTTCCGGGAAGTGTCTATCTGGGAGAACGCATAATTACTGCCCAAAAACAATGTTATGAATATCAGTGCTGCATATACTTTTGTCATTGGGCAGTTTATTTAAATGTTTTAATTAAATTTAATTCTTTCAACGCCATAAACAGTCTTTCCGTTCTGGCTCTGTACAAAAACTATAATGTGTGAATTGGCAGTGTTTATGCCTGTTTTCAGCGTATATGGCTTTATAACATTTTCAAGCACGCCGGGCTGAAGATTAACTGCATCTCCCGCATTATCGGTTAGCATTTGCCTGTAAGTGTTCTGATGTACTTTCTCTCCGTTCGTTCCGGTGTATGCAAGTTCATTCTCAGTAAACATTACAAACAGTTTTAAATCTGCGTCAGGACTTGCCGACGTTAATTTCAGTGATACATTTACAGTACCTGTTTTTGTTGTTGAATCATAAATGTTGGATAGCCCTACCTGCAGAGGATTTTTCTTTTCGAGTGAAGTGTTAATATTGTTGAGCCATACACTCTGGTCAAAGTTTGGAAGGTTAACTCCCATCAGCGTACCCGCAGGATTCCAGAGATAGCCGTAATAATTGTGTCTTGCTGCACTGCCTGTCGGATTGAACAGATAATAAGGGTCGTAACCGTTATAGTTTGAATGATACCTTACAATAACTACGTTTGTATCATTTATCGAAACTCCCTTAAGGCTGTCTATCAGGTCCAGAAAGTGTCCCGGCGGCGGACAGTTAGGACAGTTTACAGCAGTAAAAAACTCCATAAGAACTTTACTGTTGGATTTCTTATTGCTGGTGTTCTGTGTAACCGGATTATCGTTCGACTCACAGGAATAAAACATTACGGATACAAGGAACAGACTTAATATTGTTATTGTCAGCTTTTTCATATGCTATTATAAGTATAAAACATTTTTAAATTAATAACAGATTTTAGAATTTAGAATTAACAGTTAACCTGAAACCTTCAAAAGGTCTTACGTATCTGCAGATTCCGTTTGTACATCTGATTCCGCCGCGTTCTGTTCCGTAAGAAACGGTAACAGAATTGGTCGTGTTCAGTTTATACGATACTTCTCCCAGTACCCAGGCTTTCTTTCCTGTTGGTTCTTCGTCGCTCGTTGTCCATTCATAACTTACTGTTGCGCTTAAATTAGGCGATTTGGAAACACTTAAAGAAATCAGTTCATTCAGGAAATCCTTTTTGTTCGTCATGTTTGAATTATAGACAAACTGGTTTTCAAAATTTACTTTAAGCGTATAATCCTTTATGAATGTGTACCTGAGCTCGGCAGGAATTGTATTTATCTTTTGCTTCTCGGATGCAGATGGATTCAGGTTGTCGTATATAACTGAGTTCTGATAATCGTAAGCAATCTTACCATACAGTTTTTCAGATGCATACCATTCACCTTCAAGATATGCCTCATACCATGGTGAGAAAGCATCGTCAAAAGAAGGAATGTAGCTTGAGCTTCTGTCAATTCTATCGTAAACTATCAGAGCACCTGTACCTATGTTTTTATAATTATAGTGTCTCGAGGCAGCTGCTGTATTAAAGTTTATAGTAACTTTATCATTCGGAGCATACACCACGTCGAACTGTCCGCCTACTTCGTCGTTAAAATCAACTACGTGCGGATACCTTGATAGCAATGTAGATGCGTGTTCCTTAACCGCTGTCGGCGGGTTCTGGAATGGAAGCATACGTGTAGGTCTGTCGTTGCCTCTGTAGTCAGGAGCAGTTAAGTCAAACCTGTAATTTTTATAATCGAGTGTGAATCCGATTTTCGGAACTGAATATGAAACCGATGAATAGAATCCGTCACCCTTTGCCGTAAGCGGCGTTGGGTAGGAATTATTCGGTGTTGTGTTTGTCTGCTTGTGTGCATAGGAAGCGAATAACTGAAGGTTACCGACTGTCAGAGTTGCATAACCTTCGGGAATATACGATTTTATTGCGGTTGTATCGAATGCGTTCGGAACTGAGCCGATTGCATAAACATAGTTACCGCCAATATTCAGATTCTTTATAGGAGAAACCTCAAAGTTTCCGTTTCTGATGTCGTAGGTTTCAACCCTTGTGGGTACAAGATAGTCATTGAAAAGAACTCTTCCCGCAAGAAACATACCTTTTGTCTTAACAGGTTTCTTGTCCCCGAAAGTGTGCTTGTAGGAAAACTTCACTCCGTCTATACCCGTATCGTAAAACTGATTCCTGTCCTCAAATGTATTCATCGAAAGTCCTCTTCCGATAATCTGCCAGAAGTCGCCTGCACGGAAATCTATACCGACATTATTATTGCTGTATTCAACGTATCTTTTCTTAATACCCCTGAAGTTAACACCGTATTCTATAGGCTGGTCAATTTCATACCTCATTCCAAACACAATATCATTAACAGATAATCT
>CAIUQV010000365.1 GCA_903901375.1 uncultured Ignavibacteriota bacterium | reverse complement strand
TGCTAACTTGTCTTTCATGTTTTTTCTGTCAACAATTAAATCCAGAAATCCGTGTTCAAGCACAAAGTCCGAACGCTGAAAACCTTTAGGAAGGTCTTTGCCCGTTGCCTGCTTTATAACTCTCGGTCCCGCAAACCCTATTAAAGCATTCGGCTCTGCTATGTTCAGGTCTCCCTGCATCGCAAACGAAGCACTTGCTCCACCGGTTGTAGGATTGGTTATAATGGAAATATAAGGTATTTTTTCTTCTGCAAGTTTTGCAAGTCTTGATGATATCTTTGCAAGCTGCATTAAAGATATGCCGCCCTCCATCATTCTTGCACCGCCGCTTGAGGAAATAATAATCAGCGGAGTTCTGTTCTTCAGACATTTATCAATAGCTCTCGAAATTTTTTCTCCAAGCACACTTCCCATACTTCCGCCTATGAACGCAAAATCCATCGCACAAATCACCGCAGGAAGTTTGTTTATTTCGCCCGTTCCCCACCTTAACGCATCGTAAAGTTCTGTCTTTTTTATTGTCTCTTCAATTCTCTTATCGTAAGGCTTGCTGTCTGTGAATTTCAAAGTATCAACAGACTTCATCTTCTTGTCATACTCTTTGAATGAACCTTCGTCGAACAATAAATTAAAATATTCTTCGCTACCGATTCTGAAATGGTAACCGCATTTTATACAGGTGTATGAATTTGCTTCCCACTGTTTCTTATGCATCATCTCGCCGCATTCGTCACACTTTATCCACATTCCGTCCGGAACATCGTGTTTCGGGGTTTCAGTGGAAATGTTTTTTTCAGATCTTTTAAACCAGGCCATTTTATTCCTAAATTTAATTTTTAAAATTTAATATTTATAATAGCGCACACTTGCACTCTTAGAAATATCAGTCTCCGTAAAAACGCTTCATGTAAAATGGTTCGCTCAGTCTGTAATCGCTTATCTTTCCCTCTTCTATCAGCTTTTTTGTTATGCTGTATAAACTCTGTAAATCAGACTTCTCAGATAAATTAACTACTTTTAAACCCTCGGGAAAACTGTAATCCGTTTTTTCGTTAATTATAAAAATACTGTTCGTTTTTATTATCTCATCCAGAACAGCCGTTTTATAATCAGAAATTCTCTCAACTCCCTTATATTCTGCATAGTAAAACTCACCCGTTCTTGAATTGCTGAAAATCATACACGTTACAAGCTCATCTTGTTTGTCCGCAACCCCAGCATACTTCATCGCAATTATATCAAGCGAACTTACTTCTATCAGTTTTGCACCGCTTCCGGAACATATCCCTTTAGCTATTGCAGACCCGATTCTCAGTCCCGTAAAAGAACCCGGACCGTTTGCCAGACCGACAAAATCAATCTCCTGAAAGCTAAAACCCTCCCCGTCAAATGCTTTTTTGATTTCATAGACGAGGTCATCGGCGTTTTTTTCCTCTTCGAGAGTCTTCAATATACTAAAATCGCCCTTTTTGTTATAGGCAAATTCAATCTTTTTTGAAGCTGTATCTAATAGCAATATATTCAAAATGTTCCTTTTTCCTTCTTATTTCTATAAAAATCTATCAATC
>CAIUQV010000364.1 GCA_903901375.1 uncultured Ignavibacteriota bacterium | reverse complement strand
TCCGTACACAATATTCGATAAATCAGGTGCAACGCTGGGAACCGCACCTGCAACAACGAGTGATTTCGTCCCATCCGGTCCAAGTCAATGGGGAAGATTCTCGATTGCAGTCGGAAGCTTTATTACAGCAATTCGCCAGATAGGTACGGAGACTCCTTCTGAATATGCTTTAAATCAGAATTATCCGAATCCGTTCAATCCTGTAACAAATATATCCTATATGATTCCAAAGAGTTCCAAAGTATCGTTAAAGGTTTATGATATGAGCGGAAAGTTGGTTTCAACTTTATTTGAAGGTAATCAGAATGAAGGAATATATCTGACACAGTTTGACGGTTCACAGCTTGCAAGCGGTGTTTACTTCTATAAACTTGAAGCAGGTGATTACAAAGAAGTACGCAAGATGACATTAATCAAATAAGTTTATTATAGTTCTCCTTTCGTTAAATGGGGAGCCGGATTGGGACGGCTCTCCATTTTTTATATGACAACCTTCTGTTTTTACTTATCACAAAAAGATACTTAAATAATGCCTTGATTATTAATTCGCTAATTACCAAGATGTATGTAGTTACATTTATACGAGAACAATTAATACTTTTTAAATTTAAACAAAGGAGTAAGCTATGAAAAAATTTACTGTTCTAATCTTTACGTTATTTTTGTTTATGGGAAATTTATATTCCCAGACAGACGCAGGTCCGGATTCCAGAACAAATGTTCCAGGGAACTGGAATATTACACCGTCCGAGCTTAATGATAAAGTGGTATCCGACGGCAATTCCATTATTCCAAAAGACCTGATGGATAAATATCTTGATGCTAAGAATTCAAGAAATGAAGACGAGAAAATCAGGTTAGGAAAAGAAATTGACAAGTATCTGAATGCATTTCCGACAATTAACAACGGCAGCATTCAGGTTTCAAAACCGGAAACTGCTCCGATGGCAGAGCCATACTGGGGAATTGGCGATTACCCTGTGTACATAGGCGATGTGGCATATTCAGGCGGGTTCAGGCAAATGGATATGAAGTTTGCAGAGGACGGTAATCTGTATATAGCCATTAACAGACGTAATGTATCCGGAAGTAACGGTTATATTGCAGTTTACAGGTCAACGAACGGAGGCAAGAACTGGATTTTCACGAGTGGTGCTGTTTCAACAACAGGTTATATTGGTCAGATTTCAATGCTTGTTGAAAAGAGGCATGCTACTCTTGATGATTCCACAAGAATAATACTGTATTTCACGTTAAGTACAGCATCGAATATGGACAATGCAACTCTTAATTATGCAACATTTTTAAGAAACGGTTCTGTATGGTACTCAGGACAGATAGCCGCACCCACAGCAGGAAATAGATTCCAGTATCCTACTGCCTGCAGCGACGGAATGTACTATGGCACAGCAACATATATGCACTGTGTCGTTCAGGAAATGACTAATGCCGGGGTTCATTACAGGACACACCATTACAGGTCGACAGACTGGTGTTTGAATCATACCGCCGGTATAATTAACACAACCTGGGCGGATTTTTATCCGAGTGCAGGTTTCAGCAGGGAATTGACAACTACATCAGACTCAATTTACGTAGCAGTAGAGAGAAGATTCTCAACAACAAATATAGCATTAAGGATGCTAGTATTGCCTGAAATACCAAGTACTGTAAATTCTACTTATTATCTTGCGGGTTCAGGAAGTGCAAAATATGAAAAGCCAAGTTTAACTATTCAGCAGGAATATTCAACAACTCCAAGGAAAATACTTGTAACCTGTACTAAGGATACAGCCTCCGTAAGGTCTGCAAGGTATTGTTATTCAACAAACAGCGGTTCATCATGGCAGATTGATTATTATCTGGGTGGTTCAACCACGATGGCAGATTTTACAGTTTGTAATTCAGATTCAACAACTGCGGGAACAGGAAATTTCATTGGTGCATTCGTGAATGTTGCGGGTGATTCGATAACTGTCAGGAGGGGAGTGCTTGGAAGTATGGGTACATACCTTTATAAGAGAAATGCACACACAGGTACAGGAGTCCTTGCACCTGTTGTAGCAGTATATAAAGAAGGCGGAGTTAAATATTCAGCATTTGCGTATGCAGGATTTGGACCAACGAATGTGTATGCAAATCAGGAAAACCTTGCCGCTGTTGGTATTGATCCGATATCCGGAAATGTACCAAAGACTTTTAAACTGGAGCAGAATTATCCGAATCCATTTAATCCAACCACAACAATATCATTCGATATAGCGAAGGCAGGTCTGACAAAGATTAGAGTCTACAATACGCTTGGCGTAGAGGTTGCAACACTCGTGAACGAAAGCCTGAACGAAGGAAGCTATAGAGTGAAATTCGATGCATCGGGTTTATCTTCCGGAGTGTATTTTTATAAGATTGAAACCGGTGAATTTAGTGATGTACGCAAGATGACATTAGTGAAATAGAAATTATTTTAATAGAATTGTATGAATGGAGAGCTGATACATCGGCTCTCCATTTTTAATATTAAGTCT
>CAIUQV010000363.1 GCA_903901375.1 uncultured Ignavibacteriota bacterium | reverse complement strand
TTTCTCGTGACGATGTTCTTGAATTCCTTATAGATGAAAATAATCTCATAAGAGACATCATACTCAAAAAGCACTAAAGAAAAATTACGACGATATGAGAAAAGTAATGCAGTTGCTCTATCCGCCCAAACCCAAAGGAAAACCAAGAATTAAATTATTTAACATTAGAAATCGTTACATAACACCTTTACCAAGAATATTTTAAAATTAGAAGAAAGGAAACAAAATATGAGATACGTTATGGTAAGTGCAGATTTTCCGGATGTCACATCCGCACAAAGAGATAAAATTTATGATTGTTTGGGAAAAAAGAATTGGACTAAGTTCACAAACATTAGTCGAGATATTTCAACTTCTTGGCTTGGTTATTTCAGCTCTGAAGTTTCAGAGCAATCAGCTTTGGAAACAAGCAAAAGAATTTTTATTGATTGTTCCAAACTATACACAACACCAAAATTAGCTCTTCATTTTGGCAATAACAAACCAACAATTTATTAATTAAAATACACAAAACTATGGGCAGATTCTTAATCTCTAAAAGATCTAACAACGAATTTCAGTTCGTTCTCGAAGCAGTTAATAACCAGGTAATCCTCGTTAGCGAAAGCTATACCACAAAAGCAGCTTGTTACGATGGCATTGCTTCTGTAAAAGTTAATGCACCCTACGATAATAGATACAACCGCTTGCCTGCTTCTGACGGCAGGTTTTATTTTACCCTGACTGCTCCAAACAATAAAGTAATAGGTACAAGTCAGATGTACCAAACCATGCAAGCACGTGAAGTTGGTATTGCCTCTGTTAAAGCAAACGCTCCAACTGCCGGAATTATAGATTTAACAAACTAAACCCTGAATCAATTATTCTTATTAAATAAACTTATAATTAATATGGATACAATAATTACCGAACTAAAGAGATATTTCTCTCTTATGAATTTTGTTTTTTGTTTTATCGTTTTCTTTGCCCCGTCTTTGCTCTCTCAGCCAAACATTCCCCTGGATGTCAGTGGTATGTTCAATGAACGCGGCTTCCTCAAATCGGGCTCAGTCTCTCCCGACGAAGGAGAAATGATTAATAATTTCAACGGAAATCTCTGCTATACCTTTCCGATGTTCAACCTCAAAGGTCCCGGAGATATTCATTTAGACCTTTCTCTGAACTACAACGGTTCGGTTAATTATCAGGTAATCCCCGCGGCAAATAATCACCTTCCCGGCAATTCTCTCCCGCGTCATAATGTTTCTGCACCTGGGTGGATTCTCAGCCTTAACGGTATGGCTGTTCAGATGCTGAACTTCGAAACAAATTTTTTCTCCACTCCAAACAGCGGTGACTCTATCGTAAATTCTAAAGTCCGCCTGCTCGCTATGGGCTACCACCTTACAGATAATCTTCAATCGCTTGCATCTGGTATGCACGATGTTATCACTCTTATGCGTGGCGACGGCTCTGCTGTTTATTTAAAAAGAATCTCTGATTATTGTCCTGATGATGATAACTTTGCAGGTTGTTATGTCGGCGATTATTATGTTGATGGCTTAGGTGATTACTCCCGCGCAAAAGTGGAATTCATCGAAAATGCTTCTTACCCGTCTTACAGAAACCGCCGTGTCTCTTTTATGAAAGGCGATGGTCTCACTTACGTCTATGAAGAATACAAAAATCAGTATGCCGATTTCACGTATAACACTACTTCAAGCGTTTTGTTCAAGCCGCAGGTCTTCCTACTAAAAGCTGTTAAAGACAGATTTGGAAACCAGCTTGTTCTCTCTTACGATTACTCCATATACTTCGGCGGCACTTGGCAGCCTGTGTACGGCAGACCTGTTATTAAATCTATAGTCGGAAGCTGGCCAGGCTCTTCCGTCTCTTTAAACTACATCGTCAACGGAAACTTTGCCGTTACACTGAGTTCTTCCGGCAATTCTTATAAAATCCTGTGTGCCGATCAGGCGGCAAATTTCGACAGCCTCGGTAACCATAGGTATTACCCTACTTCTCTCGTTAACCCTGTTAATGCATCCACGTATTTTACTCATCTTGCTTATTCAAGGTTTGCACATAATATGTACAACCCGTTCCAAAACCACCAGTATTCAAAAATGGCTCTTAATAATGATGCTGGAGTCAAAAGGTTAAGAAGAGTTGAAAATTATTTTGGTGGTATCAGAGAATATGCTTACATTGACTCCAGTTTGTCTGCTTGGTCAGTCGATATGAATCCAGCTTCTCCAAATAAAATTTCCAGCGGAAATATTGGTAGTAAATATTTCGGTCAGGGAAGGGATGTCTTCTTCGTTAATATGGTCGGCTCTAAAGTCTCTCGGGATGTTGGCGCATTGTCTTCTAAAACATCTTACAACTATTTCTATTATTGCAACGGTCGTTACGATACCCTCTCTCAGCCTATCGATACAGTCGACCTCTATTGCACAAGTATTAATACTTTCAATCCCGCTGGTGATAGTTTATACGGTACCCCCGATAACAAAGGTACTCTCTTTAAATACCGTGATTATAAAATTGAACTGACCACAACTGCACGGCAGGATTACCCCGACTGGCAGGGGCATACAAAACTTTTCGAAACTATGGACTATATTACCGATACAAACTCTCTCGTGAAAAGGACTCTCTATAAATATGAAAAAAATCTCAGCGAAGGTGTCTTTAAATGCTCTTTCCTCGATACAGCAGTCGTTGAATTTATTAATAATATCGAAAGACGTACCGATTTTGTTTACGGTCATTTTAATACTCCGTTTTCAACCGAAACTTATAAAAATCCCGTTCAGAGTATTCTTCAGATTGATAACTTCGGTCTGAAAACTCTCGTCTATAATTCCTTCATCTACGATTCCAGCGCTCATTACCTTAATGCATTTTACAAAGCAAACTCAAACCTAAGCTCTCAGGATGGCGATACAACATATTTCTATCTCATAAATCAGCAGTCAAGTAAACGCGTTTTTACTTCAAACCCTTCTTCGCCTCTCTACTTCGACTCTTTAAAGTACCTGCGCACAAACAGCGATACTGGATATATGGGGCAGATTATCCTGCAAAGGGTTTTCGATGTTTCTGACCTTTCATACTTCAAAGACGTTAACTATGCTTATTACGTCAGAGATACTGTCGGAAGATTTCTCTATACATTAGATAATTCTAAACCAAGCAACGAAGGTAAACTTAAATCTGTTACAGACCCGCGCGGAAACCCCGTTAAATATTATTACCACCCTGTCTATTCCACAGAATACCAGACCGACGATATAAACAATAGACCTCTTATTGATTTCTACGTCCTTTATTCAAAAGATACCATCGTAAAAGAAAGACAGTCCTGGGAAGATACCAGAATGCCCGTTATCACTCAGTCTTCCGTCAATGAATCTAACAGCTTATTCCTTTACAATAAATACGACCCTGCGGGTAATATTTACTACGCCTTCAACGATAATAAGTACCTCAACGAACTTTCTTACGATGCTCTCGAAAGAATATCAAAGGTCAATTTCCCTTACGATTTTGGAAAACCCGATACTGCCATATATATCGATACAGTATTTGAAGATGTTGAGATTGACCTTAAAGCCGACCTCGTTTCTGTCTATGATTTTACTGCTCAGAAAACCCTGTTTTATACAAATTACAATAGTGCCTGTAGTGTTCTTGCAAGTTTTGATAATATTCAGTACTATTTTGCTCTTACTGTTCAGAATCCGGGTGGTCCGCCTCCTGAATCTTCCGTTCCCGTTACAAGCAGTCTGCCTATGATAAGATTTCCGGCTTCTGACCTGATTAAAAATATTCAGTCTATAAGCAGTGCACAGTTTAAAATTTATGTTAAAAACTTTACCCGATATACCGATGGCGACACATCTCTCAGCAAAGTAAAACTGCTTATCAACCCTCTGAAACAATTAGACTTTAATTCTGACTCTATCATCTTTTCCGAATCAAACACGGGTTATTATTATTCCGCAGATGCTTGTATGTCTCCTTCTTATGATTGTACCAACTATTTTGAGAATATTTTCGATGTAACACAAATGCTTAATACTCATATTTTCACTAATAGCGATTCAGTCCTTGCTTTTAAAATTAATGCTCTTCCCGTGTACAATACCCAGTTCCCGCCGGAACAGGATTATTCCATGCAGTTCTTTTATCCCTGTAACAGCTTTCAGAATTGGTGCCCTAATGCATCCCCCGTCCTTCACATTACAGGTGTTAAGAGAACTATTAATCGTGATACTATATTGACTTATGCGAATTATAGTAGTAAATTTACTTACAATAATAACGATAAATCTGTGCTGACAGAATTAAAATATAACAATCAATCAACGGGTAAACGAAAATCCGTTTTCGACGGCTTCTACAGAGTTAAACAAAATCGTCTCTATACCTCCGCTGATGATTTCGACAGCACTGCCGTTAATTATAATTATCTTTCTCTTAAACTGAATTCAAAAGACGGAAGAAGCAATCTTACTAAATACTCTTACAATCAGTATTTAAATCCTTCTAAAACTCTAAACCCTGACAACAGCTATACTCACGATTCTGAAACTTATTACAACGGCTATAACTATTCCTTCGGTGATATTCACGGAATGGTTGTTAAAAAAGTAATTACAGACGAAGTCGGAAATAATTTCGAAAAGTTCTACGACGCCCTCGGTAACCTGCGCAGAGAAATCAAATACGTCGAAGGAATACCCGATTATAATGGTGAAGGTGGTGGTCTCTCAAACACCCCCGACAAAGAAAGATTCCCCTCTCGGGAGGGGTGGTCGCCGAAGGCGGACGGGGTGGGTGAACTTATTCCTCTCTATACCGACTATAAATACGACGACCTCTACCGTGTCATCGAAGTCAAAACTCCAAACAATAAACATATATACTACACCTACGACGGGCTTGGTCGCCAGTCTTCACGCACTACACCCGATGCAGGCGAAGTAAAATATAAATACGATAGAAATGATAACCTCCGTTTCTCGCAGGATAACAATCAGGCAAATAAGCCTACTGAAACTCCGCCGTCTAAGTTTATCTCTTACCGCGGATACGACGGCTTAAACCGCCTTCTCTATCTCTGCGATGCTTACGGCGAAACGTACCTTGTCCCGTGGTCTAATCTTAACCCGGATAATACATATGACTTTGAAAATTATTCATACACACCAAATAATTTTCTCGTAATCAATGTTTACGATACACTCATAAATTATCCCGCAAACGCAAACATATTCGGATTTCATAAACCTTCGGATTATGATTCCGCAGCCCCGTTCAGCACAAACAACACAAAAGGCTCTCTCTGTGCCACCGCATACCGCACAGTCGGTACCGACAGCCTTAGCTTTAAATACTACCGCTACGATGCCCGTGGAAGAGTCATAAAAATGTGGAACTATATCGCAGGGCTGGGTATGAAAACATTCGATTATAACTATAATTCGCAGAACCAGATAACAGAGTTAATCTATCAGAGCGGCTATTCTGACACTAAGTCGTTTAAATATGCTTATGATTATGCCGGAAGACTTCTCAATACAAGCTTTAATTATATTCCGTCTGATTCTCCCGAAGAATATATTACTTTTAATTCCTATACATACAATCAGAATTCACAGATTTATACTTCAAAGTTCGACCCGATAAACCTTACACATACATACTCTTATGATAACAGAAGCAGGATTACAAATTATGCCTGTGGCAAACCTGATTTATTCTCTTATAATCTGACTTATTATGCAAACAGCAATATATACACACAATCATTCACAGGTCAGTATAAAAACAGTTTTTCTAATCAGGATAACTTAAGCACGAGTTTTACCTACGACAAATCCAATCGCCTGCTTAATGCTAACTTCACTCATACATCCGATAATACGTTTGATTTGACAAATACTTATGACCCCGACGGCAACATTCTTACAATGCAAAGGTATGGCTCAAACAACAACCTTCTTGATAACTTTAGTTATGATTACTATTCGGGCACTAACAGACTAAAAAAAGTATCAGGAAGTTCCGACCAATATACTTATGACTACAACGGAAATCAAACAAATGATTACCTTGCAGAAAACACTGGTATTTCTTACGACCATAGAAACCTTATCACAGAAATAACAAGAGGTGATAATACCACCGACCCTCCTGCGACAATAAAAATTCGTTATAAGTACGACGAAGCAGGTAACAGAGTCAGAAAAACTATATACAAAAGTAATGATTCCGACCCTTCTCCTTTGCCCGAAGAAATCGAAGACCTTCCCTCTGGCTGGAGTATAATTCTTGACGAATACTATTCAAGGGATGTGTCGGGAAAGGAAATCGCGATATACTCAAGCTATACACTTCAGTACTGGAATGTATGGTCAGG
>CAIUQV010000362.1 GCA_903901375.1 uncultured Ignavibacteriota bacterium | reverse complement strand
GGTCTAAGGTTTACAGCGCTATTGTAATCTCTTAAAGCATCATCGAAACGACGGAGTGATTCATAACACATACCTCTTTCAAAGTATGCTTTATCACTTGTTGTATTCGATTTAAGATACTCATTATAATATCTTATAGCATCTTCAAAATTACCTGCTGTATAATTCCGATAAGCATTATCGTATATATTGTTACCAGTAACCTGAGCATTTGCTGAACTTGCCAAAAATATTAAAGCAAAACAGAGTAATATTATTTTCATAAGCAGTAGATTTTCAATAATATAGAAAATACCTGTTATAATTTTTATAGACAAATAAATACCCCGTTCTAATCAACTTTCTGGAAAACTAAAACTTCTCTTCCTTCTTTTTTCAGAATCAGCATCATTTTATCGAGAGTCCAGGAATCTACGGACTTTAAAGCTTCCAGATAAGAAAATTCAAAATCACCTTCGCACAATTTCTTGGTGGATGAAATATCAGAAAACGTGATATAAGAATCCCCGACTTCAAGATATCCGGAAATTGTGTTGCAATTTGTATTTCCAAGGAATTTTCCGTCATTTAAATGCAGTTCAATAACAGGAACACCTTCTTTAAATTCAGAAGGCACAATCGCTTTGCCGTTGAATTTCTTCAGAGCCCAGATATCGTTCAACCTTAACGTTGAATTACTTAAGAGCGGATTTCTGGTTGCAATAATAAACTTAGCACATCCATTAAGTGTTTTATTATGAATGACAAATGAGGCAGAAAATTCATTATTCTCACCGCTCATATTATCCACGCATTTTCGTTTTGTGAGAGTAAGAACTGTTCCGGTTTCAAATGTATATTTTATTGTTTTGGATGCTGAATCGAAAACCGGATCAGGGGTTTTTGTTTTTAAAGTATAATTTTCTGAAAGCAGAAAAATCTTTGTTGAATCATTTGAGTTTAAATCGACAACCCAGAAAGGTTCGTTACCAGAAGCAAAGAGATAAATTCCCATAGTTCTTTTACCGTCATAATTAATGTTTTCGTGCTTATCCGTGCTAACATCACCCGGTTTATGAGCTCCACAACCCGTCAGGAATAAAACAGCGAGAAATAAGATTATATATCTAAACATATAAATGTAAGTTTAATTTTTATTAATAAGTTTTTCACTAATCTCCCATAATTTCTTCCTAACCTCAACATCATAAGACCCCTTTTTGGTAGCTGTCTCCCTGGTTTTTACAAAATACTTACCCGATACATTTCTGAATTTTTCAGAATACATTAAAGGCAAAATGTATTGAGCAGATTTTGACGGAGAAATAAAGAACGGCATCATTAGTCCAATTAAAAACCGAGGAAATCCATGCACTGTTTCATAAATATTAGTTCTGACAACTCCGGGATGCACTGCATTTACCGTTACTTCTGTTTCTTTAAGTCTTTCAGCAAGCTCGTAAGTGAAAAGTATGTTTGACATTTTTGAATGGCAGTAAACTTTATACTGATCGTATTTTTTGACTGACATAAGGTCATCTATATCAATTTCAGCATGTGCATTTGAAGATACATTAATTATTCTTGAGGGAGAGGATAATTTCAATAAATCAAGAAGCAATTTCGTAAGGTAAAAATAAGCAAGATGATTTGTTGCAAAAACTTTTTCATATCCATCTACAGTAAGTTCACGGACAGGAAGATTAATTCCTGCATTATTTATCAGAATATGAAGGTTATTAAAATTGCTTCTGAATTCATCGGCAGCATACTTTACGGAATCAAGAGAAGATAAATCAGCGATAATCAGGTGAACGGATTTGTTTCCGGTAGTTCGTATAATTTCATCGCGTGCCAATTCACCTCTGAGTTTATTTCTGCAAACCATAACAACGGTATCTCCTTTCATTGCAGAGAATAAGGAAAGTGATTTACCGACACCGGAATTTGCACCGGTGATTAATACCGTTTTCGACATATACTAAAATTAAATCACAGTAATATATTTTACAGAAATAATGCAATGAGCCAGTAGAACATTGCCCCTGAAAGCATAGATAAAGGAATTGTAAGAAACCATGCCCAGACAATCTTTCCTGCAACACCCCCAACGCACTGCTGATAATCTCTGAAGGCTTCCAACACCTACGATTGCGCCGGTAATGGTTTGGGTTGTACTAACAGGTACACCAAGAAGTGCCGTACCAAGCAAAGTAGTAGCACCTGCAAATTCAGCACAGAATCCTCCAATCGGTTTCAACTTAGTAATTTTCATTCCCATTGTTTTCACAATCCGCCAGCCTCCGTACATTGTACCAAGAGCTATTGCTGCGTGACAAAGTATAACCACATAGAAAGGAACATAGAATTCATCTATGAATTTTGCTGATAAAAGTATTCCTGCTATTATTCCCATAGTTTTCTGTGCATCGTTTGTACCATGTCCAAAACTGTAAAATCCTGCCGAGACAAGCTGAAGCTTACGAAATACATTATCTACTTTTCGCGGTTTCATATTTTTTACAATCCACGTAGTTACAAGCATATTAAATGCACCGAGCACCAGACCAATAATTGGTGCAAGAAACATAAATCCGATTACTTTGTACCAACCCGGAAGAATAAGTACTCCCCAACCAAGTTTCGCGACAGCAGCTCCACCATACCCACCTATAAGTGCATGAGAAGAGCTGACAGGTAAACCGAGATACCAGGTAAGTAAATTCCAGAAAATAGCACCAAGCAAACCTGCGGTCAGCACCCAAGCATCAATATCAGTTACGTTAACAAGACCTTTTCCGATAGTTTTTGCTACCGCAACATCGAACGTAAAAGCGGCGATGAAATTAAAAAATGCAGCAAAAAGAACGGCTTTCTGAGGAGTTAATACCTGAGTTGAAACAATAGTTGCAATCGAATTTGCAGAATCATGAAATCCATTTAAGAAATCAAAGACCAGAGCTATAAAAATAACAATTAGTACAATTTCAAGCATGATTACATATTTTTAATTAAAGCGCCTTCAATAGCAAGAGTAGCAGTCTGGCATTTATCGACAGCCTTTTCAAAGTTTTCGAGTACTTCCTTCTTTTTGATGATTTCGATAACATCTTTTTCGTTCTCGAAGAGGTATGATATAGAATCCCTGAATATGTTATCACCTTCAGTTTCCAGATTTCTTACAGTTACAAGTTTATCGAGTGTATCCTTGTAATTATTTGCATTCATTAACTGAACTGCTGCAACGAGTAATTCGGTTTGTGATTCTAAGATTTCTGAAAGCTGAGGACCAAACTTCAGAGGTGTTTTGATTTTATAGAGTCTCATTTTAGTAGAAACTCTGTCAATACCGTCTACAACATCGTCAAGAGCATTAGTAATAGCAAAGATATCTTCCCTGTCGATAGGTGTAACGAAAGTTTCATTAAGCTCATTCTTAACACTGTGCGTTATTTCATCACATTTATTTTCAATCATATGAATCTGTGTTGCAATTTCTTCAATATTACCCGGGTTTGCTACCAGTTCTTTTAGCAGCTTTGATGCTTCAAAAGAATGCTCTGCAATATCAAGAAGGAGTTGAAAAAACTTAGGCTGTTTTGGTAAAAAACTTTTAAACATTTATAATAATTTGAGTTTTTAAAAAATTTTATAAACGATATTAATAAGTTCTGAATACTGAAAATAATAAATCATTAAAATGATTAATTATTCCATTCAAAAAAAGCTATAATTTATTAAACAATCAAACCAAAAATATTATTATTTTACAGACCTGTTGTCTTTTAGATTAAATATCTGATTAACAGAGAAGTATTTTAGAATTTATTTATGGACTTAATATTGGTAATTTATAAATATTTAATAATCATTTATTACCAAAATAATATGAAACTTGAACATCTCGGAATTGCAGTTAAATCTCTTGAAGCCTCTGTACCTGTATTCGAAAAAATATTCGGAGTAAAAGCCGGAGAAATGGAATTTGTTGCGGATCAAAAAGTAAATGTAAGAAAAATCAAACTTGAGAATTTTGATTTAGAACTACTTGAAGCCACATCGCCTGAATCACCGATAGGAAAGTTTGTTGAAAAAAAGGGTGAAGGAATACATCATTGTTCATTCCAGGTACCGGATGTAGCAGCAAAGCTTGAAGAATTAAAGATAAATGGTATACAGTTAATAGACCAGCAGCCAAGAACGGGTGCAGAAGGAATGCTTATAGCATTTCTTCATCCAAAATCAACGAACGGTATTTTAATGGAACTGGCACAACATTCCAAATAAACGATCTTCAGGAATAATGAAAGCAGCCGCAAAAATACTGCGGCTGCCATAAAAAGTGATTAGATATCGAGATAACTTTGTTCTTCTTCAACGAATAATTTTAATGCTGCTTCCTTTGATTCAGATTTTAAAAGTTTATCCCTGAATTCATCTTTATTCATTAATCTTGATATTCTGCTAAGCAACTTAATGTGTAAATTCAGCATACTATCCTTACCAACAAGCAGGAATATAAACCGGACCTCTTCACCATCTATAGAATCAAAATCGATTGGATCTTTAAGAATTGCAAAAGCAGCAACAATATCTTTTATCTCATCTGATTTACCGTGTGGAATTGCGAATCCCTTGCCAACGCCTGTCGAAACGAGTTTTTCTCTTTCGAATACACACTTTCTGACAGCATCCAGATTTGTTATGTTACCGGAATTATTTGCCAGTTCAATCATTTTATTAATGGCGTCGTTTTTATCAGTTGCGGAAAGATTAATTTCTATAATCTTGTCTGTTAATATATCGCTTACTTTCATTAGATAGTATTAAATTTTAAAAATTATCTTATATATTTTTGTATTATATTTTTGTAATGATTTAAAAGTTCATTAGTTCTTTCTTCGGAATCTGTTTCAACATTAAGGTGGACAATATTTCTGGTTTTATCAGGAATACAGAGTACTGTTTCTGTATCATTCAAAAAAACCTTAACGCCGTCTATCAGCTGTTGTTTATAATTCATAGTATCTTCCATAAACATTCTCATAATCTTACCTTTATCCTCACGGGTACAAGGAATGTTTAATTTACCCATAACGAGAGCAGGAATAAGTTTATCTACATCTTCAACGGTCATTTTAATCTTAGCAAGCATTTCGAGGATTTTTGCTATTGCGTACATTCCATCAGTTGCATAGATAAAATCGGGGAAGAACACACCTCGTCTCGTACCTCCAACAAATCTTACCTCTTTATCATTGCAGGCAGTCATCATACTGTAATGCGAATCTTTGACTCTTATAACCTCAACGCCATATTCATTCGCCACTATATCAACTTCACGGGATGCCTGAACAGGCACTGCTATTTTCCTGACACCCGGAGTTGCCATTAAGAACATTTTTAAAACAACAACGAGGAATCTGTAATCGTTCAGGACCCTGCCTTCATGAGTTGCAAGCCAGAGTTTTTCTCCACCTGCATCAATCATAAATCCGATATCAAAATTTAGTGATTTGACTACATACCTGAAGTTTTCAAAAGATTTTCTGAATTCATTTTCCTCCCGTGTTATCCTTTCCTTGTCAAGATGAGCCGAAAGAGAAACCATTTCACAGTTGAAATCCCCGAGTATGTTGGGGAATATTGTTGATGTAATTCCGTGCGAATAATCCAGTACAATTTTAAATTTTCTTTTTCTGATAGATTCAATATCCAGAGAATCTATGAAATGTTCTTTATACTTCATATTAGTTCTCTCAGGATATTTCAGAGTACCGACATTGGAAAAATCTGCACGCTGGTATTCTTCGCTGAAGAAAGAACGTTCAATAGATTTAGTTTTATTACTCGACAAATCTTTACCGTCTTTATCGAGGAAAATGATATCAGTAGAACCAGGATCAAAAGGTGATTTTCTGACAAAAATACCTCCTGAATGTCCGCCGCTTTTCAATTCCTGTCTTAAAATAGGAATCGGAATAACCTGTAAATCAGAGACATTCACACCTGCCGATAAGACACCGGAGGTGATTGAACGTTTAATCATATTGGAAATATCGTCTATATCGCGACCGGCAAGTATACTTTTATTCTGTCCTATAAATGCACCATAGACAGAGCCCAGTTTTGCAGCGAATTCTGGATTAATCTGCAAATTTGACAGACCTGTAATTCTTGAATCAGTAAACAAATCGTTGAAAAATGTGTCCTCCTGAATCATTGAACGTGTAACCTTTGCATTATTATCAACTGTTTTCCTGTCCCAGATTTTAATACTGGAACTTACAAATACGTTCTTACCAATCAAACAGTTATCACCGATAAACACAAAATCATTTATTCTTGTATTTTCACCTACTTCACAGTTCTTCCCGATAACATCGAATAAGATCTTTGAATTCGTGTGAATAATAACATTATTCCAGATGATTGAATTTTTTACCTCTGCATTGCTTTCTATCAAAACCTCATTACCAATAACACAATTCTCTACCTTTGCACCTTCTTCTACAATGGCCGTGTCGCTGATACAATTTCCATCAGTATTTTTGAAATTAATGTGGCTTAGTTTTCCACTAAGCACATCTAGATTTGCATATATATATTCTTCAAGGTTTCCCACATCACGCCAGTAACCTTCGCTTTTAAAGCCATATAGTGGAATATTATTTGCAAGAAGAAACGGAAATAAATCTTTTGAAAAGTCAAAGCTCTCTCCTTCTGGTATGTACTGAAATATAGATTTATCAAAACAATATATACCAGTATTAATAGTATCAGAGAACACCTCTGATGATGAAGGTTTTTCGAGGAACCTGACAATTTTATTCTCATTATTGGTAAGAACAATTCCATACTGCAGCGGATTTTCTGAACTGTAGAGAGAAATTGTAGCTACAGATTGTTTATCTTTATGAAATTTACTTATTGCTCCAAGATTGAAATCAGTCAGAACATCTCCGCTTATAACCAGAAAATCATCTTTAATAAATTCTTCCGAGAGTTTTACCGCTCCGGCAGTACCGTAATCTTTATCAGGAAGAACATACCTGATTTTTACTCCGAACCGCGAACCGTCTTCAAAATAACGTCTGATAATTTCAGGCTGATAGTATAAGAGCATAACAAAATCTGTTATGTCATATTTCCTGAGAAGTGTGATAACGTGTTCAAGCATAGGCACATTAACAATCGGTACCATCGGTTTTGGCATATTATTAGTAAGAGGTCTTAACCTTGTACCAAAACCACCTGCCATTATCACTGCCTGCATATAATATCAGTTTAAATTAAATTTTAGAATACTATTTATCTTTTTTATCTTCTTTTTTCTTGAAATCAAAGTTTACGTCCGGAGCATTTTCACTTCCTTCTTTGCCTTTGAAATAAGGTTTTTCTTTAAAGCCGAATAACTTTGCAGTAATAACAGTTGGAAAACTCCTGACAGAAGTATTGAATGTCTGTACTGCCTCATTGAATTTCTTTCTTTCGACAGATATTCTGTTTTCAGTACCTTCTAATTGCGACTGAAGCTGGAGAAAATTCTCATTTGCTTTTAACTGAGGATAATTTTCTGTAACTACTAATAATCTTGAAAGTGCAGATGACAGTTTATCCTGTGCCTGCTGATACATCTGGAATTTCTCAGGATCGTTTAAATCATCGGCGCTAAGTTTAGTCTGCCCTACTTTACTTCTCATTTCGGTAACCTCAGTCAGAACACTTTTCTCAAAATCTGCTGCCCCTTCAACTGTTTTAACCAGATTCGGAATAAGGTCAGCACGACGCTGATACTGATTTTCCACCTGAGCCCAGGCAGATTTAATGTTCTCTTCGGACGAGACTAAAGAATTGTAACCACAACCCGAAAATGAAGATGTAATAACAAACAAAATTACCAATGACATTAAATATTTTACTGCTTTCATATATTTTTGATTTATTTACTATTTTAATTATAATCATAAAAATATCAATTTTAAACGTTATAAAAAGTATAAATCGGGATAAGACAGGTTATTTTTTATAAATTATAATATAAATCTTAAAATCCAAGAATATTGTGATTTTTCATGAAATTAATGTATATTATTTATTAGATTTTCTGAAAATGGGGTTTTTAGTAAATTAAAGTAATTATAAAACTATAACAGATAAGATGCAGTCAGATGGATTTGATATTCCAATTCTATTTTTAATTTTCAACAGACCCGATACAACGGAAAAGGTTTTTAACAAATTACGGGAAATAAGACCTAAATATTTGTATGTTTCTGCGGATGGTGCCAGAGCTAATAAGCCGGGTGAATATGAAAAATGTGAACAAACAAAGGATATACTTAAGAAAATCGACTGGGACTGTGAATTGAATGTAAATTTCAGTGAGATAAACCTTGGATGCAAGTCAGGAGTGACAAAAGGCATTAACTGGTTTTTTGAAAATACAGAGCAGGGCATTATACTTGAAGATGATTGCATACCCGATAATACATTTTTTAATTTCTGCAAGGATATGTTAAACAGGTACAGGGATGAAAAGAGAATAATGCATATCGGTGGAGTTAATTTTCAGGATTCACATAAGAGAGGAGACAAATCGTATTATTTTTCAAGATTATGCCATGTCTGGGGCTGGGCTACCTGGAAAGACAGATGGAATAAATACGATGTAAAAATGTCTGACTATAATGATGATACATACAATAAAGTTAGCCAGAACATAACAAATGATAAAGAGATAATAAAATATTATAAAAGACTGTTTGACGAAGTTAAAAACAATAAACTCGACACCTGGGATTTTCAATGGGTATGGACAGTCTGGAAAAACGACGGACTCAGTATCATTCCTAATGTTAATCTCGTCAAAAACATCGGGTTTGGAACAGATGCAACACACACTGTAAACACTTCAAGCAAAATTTCTGAATTAAATACCGGTAGTATTTCTGAAATCTCTTTTAATGACTTAATTGAACCTGACTCAGATGCCGACAGATACACTTACTACCATAAAATCAGAAAAAGTAAAATCGAAAAACTAAAAGATGTTATTGCAAAGTTGATAAAATGAAAGTACTGTACGATAACGAAATATTCCTGATACAAAAATACGGCGGAGCTACCAGATACTTTTATGAACTAATTAAAAGAATGCCTGACCGGAAAGCTAAAGTACTGCTATATATGGGAAAGTTTATTAACGAATACGGTCTTGAGGAATATTCAGATAATTTTGAAATATTTTCCGGAAAAAAAATCAGACATATACCGAGAACAAAATTGTTATCTAAAAAAATACAGAAACCGCTCTTTGAAAGATTCGCAGCAAAACAGGAGTTTGACATTCTTCACCAGACGTATTATGACAATATAAACGTGAAAAAGAGTTTTAAAAGAATTATTACAATACATGATTTTACACATGAAAAACTGAGTAATAACTTTTCATCTCTTGATAAAACTGCTAAGCTGAAAAAGGCAGCAATAATGAAATCTGACGGAATAATTTGTGTATCTGAGTCAACCAAAAAAGACCTCATGAATATGTATAATACGGAAGGGAAGAAAATTAAGGTAATTTATCACGGAAATTCATTAAAATACGAAGTGAAAGATGAACCTGTTATAAAAGGCAAGTATATCTTATATGTAGGAGACAGAAGAAGTTACAAGAATTTTAACGTAATGATTAAACTCTTTGAAATAAATAAGGATCTTAAAAAAGAATACAAAGCTGTATGCTGCGGAGGTGGAAGCTTTACCAGCGATGAACTTAACAGTATGAAACGGAGTAACGTCTCAGATAATTTTATACAAATCGAAGCAAGAGACAGTAAAATTGCTAATTTATATTACTATGCAACAGCTTTTATTTATCCCTCTAAATATGAAGGATTCGGTATTCCAATGATTGAAGCAATGTACAATGGCTGCCCTGTGATAGCTTCTAACGTAAGTTCTTTACCTGAAATTGGCGGTAGTGCTGCATTGTATTTTAATCCTGATTCAGTTGAAGAGCTTAACGACAGAGTAAATATTCTGCTTACAGATAACGATACAGTAAAAAGTCTCAAAGTATCAGGAAGAGAAAGAGAGAAAGAATTCTCCTGGGATAAATGTGCAAACGAGACGTATAAATTTTATGAAGAGGTTCTGGAATAAATGGAGCAAACTAAAACATATCCCAAATTAAGCTTTATAACGGTTGTATTTAATAACAAAGAAAACCTAAGAAAGACAATAAATGCAATAAGAAATCAGAAATACGGTAATAAAGAAACAATAATTATAGACGGGGGTTCAACAGACGGAACACTTGAAATAATTTCGGACAATAAGGATATAATAACATATTCTGTTTCAGAAAAGGATAGCGGAATTTATGATGCTATGAATAAAGGGCTAAAAGCAGCAACTGGAGATTATGTATGGTTTATGAATTCAGGGGATATACCGTACGACGAAAACATCTTAATAAATGTATTTAAGGAATTTCAGAATGGAGATGTTTATTATGGTGATACTGAAATTGTAGATGAAGAAGGGAACAGTTACGGAAACAGAACTTTAAAAATACCTCCAAAGGAACTGAACTGGAAAAAAATGATAAATGGTATGGTAGTTTCTCATCAGTCACTCATTGTAAGACGAAACCTATGTCCGGAATATGATTTAAACTATAAGTTCGTAGCAGATATTGACTGGACAATAAAAGTACTAAAGAAAAGTAAGAATGTGATAAATACAAATGTAACACTTTCCAAGTTTTTAATGGGCGGATATTCCAGGAAATATACCGTAAAATCACTAAAGGAAAGATTCAGAATGCTATGCAGACATTTTAATTGTATATCAGTAATAATTAACCACATTAAACTGTCATTTATATTTACAATTTATATAATCAGAAAAAGAAAATTACTATAATATGTCAAAATTAAAACTTTACAAGATAAAGTCTGAAATGGCTTTAAGGAAAATCGGCAATAAATTCGGAGTAGATGTCAAAATGACAGATGAGGAAATACTGTATAAACAAATCGTCCATAATAAAATTGACATGATATTTGATATAGGTGCAAATACAGGACAATTCGGCGAACTGATATATAAACTCGGTTACAAGGGTAAAATGTACTCTTTTGAACCTTTAACTTCTGCCTATGAAACTCTGAAATCAACCGCGAAAAATTACAGCGGCTGGAATCCTGCCGAAAGATGTGCTATAGGTGATAAAGACGAAGAAATTGAAATTCATATTTCAGAAAATTCGATAAGCAGTTCAGCGCTGAAAATGCTTGAAGAGCATGAGAATGCTGCACCCAAATCTAAATATATTGGTACAGAGAAAGTTAAGGCATACAGATTAGATACAGTTTTTGAAAAATATGCAGAGGGCAGCAAAAATGTATTAGTGAAAATTGATACACAAGGTTTTGAAGAAAAGATTTTCAACGGAAGTATTAATTCTATGGACAAGATAAAAGGTCTTTATCTTGAAATGTCCTTAGTGAAACTTTATGAAGGGCAAATACTGTATAAAGAACTTTACGAAAAGATAATATCATTAGGATTCGGAATGTATGGTATACAACCAGCATTTGTAAACAAAGAAACCGGCCGTGTACTTCAGGTTGATGCTACATTTTTCAGAGAATAGAAATATAAATAAAAACGGTTTCCAGGAGGGGGAAACCGCTTAAGGAGAACATAACAAATGTTATGTTAGCTATGAAAAACAACTTGTTAATTTTTCTGTACTAACAGAATTTCATTTATTGCCTGAACAAATCCTTCCTTTGGCATAGCACCGGCTGACATTTGAGGCTGCCCGGAAACAGGAATGAACAAAATTGACGGAATGCTTCTTATTCCGAAAACTGAGGCAAGTTCCTGTTCTGTTTCAGTATCAACCTTATAAATATCAACTTTACCATCATATTCGTTAGAGAGTTCTTCAAGAACAGGAGCAACCATTTTACAAGGTCCGCACCAATCGGCATAAAAATCTATAATTGCAGGATTCTTACCTTCAAATTTCCACTCTTTGTTCTTTTCGTAGTCAAATACTTTTGACTTAAATGTTTCTACTGTTAAATGTTCCATTTTACCTTTTTTTAAATTATTAACACTCTGAGTTTTTAAATCACTTTTTATTTCTGTCTGATTCTTATCTTTTTTAGAACAGGAAACCAGCAGGGTTAATCCGATTCCCAAAATTACCAAAAGAGATATATTTAAAAGTTTTTTCATAATTCACAAAATAATTGCTATTAGTATTAGTTGTTATTAGCAAGTTATACATTACACAACTAATAATCAATAATAAAAGTTTCAGGAAATAATGCTTCAGAAAGTATTATAATGTTTTAGGGCAAGACATAATACTATGTTGATGAGTCCACAACGGATTAGGATAAGACTATATAAATTAAACTGCAGGGAATAATCTTGTATACGAAAGTAGGTTTTAAGAAAGAAGAGAAATAACCTGACCCGCTGAATTAAAAAGCAGCGGGTCAAAAAATAAGTTAAAAATTAAAAGTTGTTTTAAGGTAAAAGTTTCTTGGCAGATATGTACCTCCAAACATTTCATAATGCTGATCGTCAAAAATATTGTAAATATATGCACCAACCTGTAAATTTTTAAGAATGTAATAACCTGCGTTGAAATTAAATAACCTGTATGCAGGAACTACTCCGGTATAAGCTCCAGCGAGCCAGTCGAAATTATCGGAATACTGGAACGACAAAGTTGCGTCTAACTTCTGCGGTATCTGATAAGTGGCCGAGAAATTAAACTTATTCGGAGTTGTATTAGGCAGGATGTCAGGGTCACCAGGATTCTTTTCAATGTTATACTCATAATGGGAATAGTTTCCAGTCAGGAATATATTTCTGTTAAGGTAGTAACTTAAAGTCAGGTCAACACCATACTGATTCACAGTTCCTATATTTGAGTTTGAGACAATGAATGATGGTAATCCGTTAAAGTAAGACAATCTCTGCCTGTCACGAGAATTCAGTTCATTATAAACCATTGTTGTTGCAAGATTATTCCATACTGAAAGTGAATCCGGTAAATCTGCAGACCAGGATTTAAAGTTCTTATTAACTCCGGGAAGAAAATTTGTTACAAAATCAGTTAATATATTATAATAAACATCTACATTAAGAAACAGCTTGTTTTTGTAGTTACCATTGTATCCTAATTCAAAACCAAGGTTTTTCTCCACGTTTAAGTTCTCATTTCCTACTGCAAAAGCTCTTGTTCCGTCCAGATTAAGTTTGATTGCTGGTGAAGTTGTCCAGCCAGCCAGAACTCTGATAGAATCAGCAACTTTCTTATCAATACCAATCAAAGCAGGTTTTGGAGGACCCGGTGTTATAGCAAAAGCAGGGGCATCCGGTGTTAAGCGGAACAGTTCAGAATAATTCGGTCTTTGAAAAGACCTGCTTATAGAAAATCTGAACTGATGTTCCTGGTTCGGTGAATAAACAAGTGCACCGCGAGGAGATAGCTGGGCTTCGTGGATATTAGTTCGGTCAAACCGCAGAGTACCTACAAATTTAATTTTATCATTCATTTTTAAGGAAAACTGGCCGTACATACCTGTATAGTTGGCGTGAACCTCATCAGGTATAGAAGTACCATATGTTTGTATATTCTGGAGCTGCTGAGACAATCCGAAAATCAGCTGTGAATTACCCTTCTTATCAGGAACAATATTATACTGAGCATCAAAAAGTATATCATTACTGTTATCAAGCAAGGGGGAACCGAGTTTTGAACCGGCACGCGGAAGCAATAACCACATAGTATCCAGAGTCTGCCTTTTCATATAATGTGCATGGAAATGAAAATTGTCAGAACTATAAGAGGCAAGAAAATAAGGACGCTCTGTATTCTTTACGAGAGTACGCCCAAGACCGAACACAAATGCTTCATTACCATTGTTTGAATAACCGCCTTCAACTTTAATCTTCCTGTTATTATTAAAGTCATAATCAAACCTTAGTGTACCATAATTTGAAAAAGTATTTCTTTCATTTTCATAAATCGGACGCGCTTCTACAATTAATCCAGGATATTCGAGATATTTAACAGAATCCCTTCTGTTAGCAGGATTTAGCGACTGTGAACGTCCAAGAGTAATTTTATACGATAGTTTATCGTTTATCAAACCTGCATTTCTGACATCAGCACGAAGTGTTTTATAATCTCCCGAAAGAAAAGATATTTTTGTACCCAGTACTTCACGCGGAGAGAAAGAAGTAAGGTTTAAAACCCCGTTAAAAGCATTTGCACCATATAAAGAAGCAGAGGGACCTTTAACAAATTCCACTTTCGAATACTCATCCAGAGAATACGGAAAAGAATTCCATTCAATTGCACCGAGTAATGGCATAGCAGCATCCCTTCCATCCTGGAGAACGAGTATTCTTCTGTTAAGCCCTGCATTAAAACCTCTCGCATTTACAATAAAATCCGAAGAACCATTCTTTAAAACATCGATACCCGAAAGTCCTGAGAGTGCACCTGCAAGCTGATTACCACGAGACAAAGTATTCAGTTTATCCTGATAAAGAACTATTACCGATGCAGGAGATTCAGTTACCTTTTCAAACGATTTTGTTACACCATAAACATAAATATCATCAAGCTTATAAGTTTTCGGAATCAGATTAACATCAACTAAATTATCTTTTCCCGAGACAACATCAACTTCGGATTCAAATAATTCATAATTAGTTGATGTCCCAGGAACAAATGCAAGCAGATATTTTCCGGCAGGAATATTTTCAAATACAAATCTTCCCCATTTGTCAGATGTTGTTTTATATGCAGTGTTTTTTAATTCGAAAACGGCACCCTGGATTTCTTTTCCACTATAAGAATCATTAACCGTACCATTTATAACACACTGGGAATAGGATACACCTGATAATAATAGTAAGAGAATAAGTAAATTATATTTCATTTATAGATTTTACGTTTTTAATTTAAATGCTAATTGAGAAAACCCTAAAGTAATGAGTGCCAGTCCTGCAAACAAGTAGAACAAGACATAAATACCTTCGATTCCTGTTGGATAATAGTAAAGTACAAATCCTGAAATAACCGGTCCTAAAAACTGTCCAAGCAAAGATATGGTTCTGTTTAAAGAGACAATAATTCCCCTATGATTATCGGGGGCAAGTTTAATTACTATTGATTGTATATTTGGAAGTATAACACCAAATCCAACTCCGTAGATTACCATAGAAATGAACAGAAAATACCACTCAGACATGAATATAACAGAAATGAGTCCTAAAGCAATCAGTAAAAAGCCAGCGGCAAAGAGTTTTCCTGAAGAATACCTGGATGCGATTTTTCCGAAAAATATTGAAGTAACAGAAGCTGTCAATGACATTCCGGCTAATACCAATCCAAAAATTACTGATGAATCAATAAATTTATTCTTAATAAGAAAAGGTATGTAAGTCCACAAGGAACCAAAATGTATCATGTATAACAAAAGGCTTAGAAGATACATCATTGAGATTCTATAATTCTTCAATGCAGTGACAAATCCTTTAAAATAACCGAAAGATGTTTTTCCATTTTTAACGGGTTCTTCAAAAGAAAAAATCATCCACAAAGCAAGAGCAACAGCCGCTAAAGGAAGAAGGTAAACAAAATTCCAATGTATCATAGCAAGCAAACCGCCAATAATCGGAACAATGGTGGTACCAAAGTTCAAAGCACTATTATTGTATCCGACTATTTTTTGTCTTTTATCACCCTCAAACAAATCACCGATTAATGTAACGTTCAGAGCACCTAAGGAAGCGGCTCCCATTCCAGATAAGAACCTCAGAACGAGCAACAAATTAAAGTCTCTGACAAAAAAGGTTAAAGTCCCAAATACACCAAACATTAATAAAGTTGGCACAAGAACCTTTTTTCTTCCAAATTTATCAGCAAGTATACCATAAACAGGTGTGAAGAATATACCCGGCATTGCAAAGAGCGAAACGATAAGTCCTATTTTATCCTTGGGAATATTCAAATCGGCAGAAACGTATGGCAAAGAAGGCGTAACAGATACAATTCCAAGTATAGCCATAATTGAAATCGAAAATATAAAAATAATATTTCTTCTGTCTTTGTTCACCGTGAATGAGTCTGATTCTATTTTATTATGAAGGAAATTGCGTTTGCTATACCATAGAGTATAAGTACCAAACCTGTTTGAGCAAGAATTTTGTTTAATTTAGGTCCTGAACTTTTGAAAAGGTTCATACAAATGACCAGAGAAATAGGAAAAACAAGAAGAGGCATTAAGAAGTATCTGTTTTCCAGAGAGAAATAAAGGATTACAGGAACAATGAATGCGAGAAGGTTAATGATAACATACATAATCTTTGCTGGTTTTTCACCCATTCTTACAGCAAGAGTTATCTTACCTACCATCTTATCTGTATTAATATCACGGATATTGTTGACGCCGAGAATATTCATGGAAAGAAATCCAGGAGCGAGAGAAGCGATAATAACTTCCGGAATAAGTTTTTGAGTCTGCAGATAGTATGTACCTGTAACTGCAATAACGCCGAAGAAAATCAATACAAATACATCACTTATACCTTTATATGCAAGAGGATATGGGCCACCGGTATAAGCATACGCAAAAAACAGTGAGAGTACACCTATTGAAAATATAAAGACACCACCTCCATTAAAAACCAGGTAAAGACCAATAAGAAAAGTGATTAAAACGAGTAAGCCCGAAACAATCTTCATAGTAAGAGGCTTAATTAATCCGGCAGAAACAGCCCTTACCGGACCAACTCTGTTCTTACCGTCTGCACCTTTCTTAAAATCGTATATTTCATTTACAAAATTTGTAATAATCTGGATTAAAAGTGAGCATAATAACGTAAGAATCAGTATCACAGGATTAAAATAACCGTCATAATAAGCCATTGCTGTTCCAATAAGAACAGGGACTATACTAGCAGGTAGTGTTTTCGGTCTTAAGGCGTCAACCCAGATTTTTATCATCAAATAGCATTAAATAATCGTATAATTTCGTTAAAAAATAGAATAAAAGATAGACAAAAAGAAATGAAAATGAGTGGATTTACACGCAATAGTTGAATTGCTTATAGAAACACAAGACAAATATCTTAAAATTTAACTAATATTCTCTTTCAGACACAAAAGATACCAATTCCAACAATGATTCTTTAGAGGCAGAAGGAGAAAACGAACTTATTGCTTCCAGAGCAAGGTTAGAGTAATAGGAAATTTTGTTCTGTGTATATTCAATACCTCCAAATTCTTCAACAAAATAGTAAACCATATCAAATTTCTTTCCTGATTCTGATTTGATAAGTCTCATAATCTCTTTTGAACGTTTATTTGGAGCATTTCTCAGTGCAACAAGAAGAGGGAGCGTGAACTTCTTTTCTTTAAGGTCATTCCCTGTATCTTTTCCAAGAAGCTTTTTTCTGCCAGTATAATCGAGCAAATCATCGCGAAGCTGAAACGCCATTCCCAGATTTTCACCATAAGCAGACAGATTTTCAATCTTTGCTTTATCAGAAGTTGTACTGAGGGCACCTATTTTACAACAAGTTTTAATTAATGAGGCAGTTTTATCTGAAATAACCCTGAAATATGTTTCTTCTGTAGCGTCAAAATTCCGTGCTTTCTGAATCTGAAGAAGTTCTCCTTCGGACATTCTTTTTACTGCTTCGGAAGTAGCCTTTAAAAATTCGAATTCATCGTTATCGAGTGATACAAGCAATCCCTTTGACAAGAGAAAATCACCTAAAAGTACAGCGGCTTTATTTTTCCAGACAGCATTGATTGATGCGATACCACGTCTTGTTTTAGCATCATCTACAACATCGTCGTGTATTAAAGTTGCAGTATGAAGCAGTTCAACGAGTGTTGCTGCAACGTAGCTACGCGAAGAAATTTTGCCACAGAGTTTAGCCGAAAGAAGCACAAGAATAGGTCTGACTTTTTTCCCTTTTTGTTTTAAGATATACTTTGTTATTAAATCAACAAGTGCGACATTAGACTTCAAAGCTCCCGAGAATATTTTCTGAAACTCTCCGAGTTCACTCTTTATTGGAGCAGATATTTTATTCAGATTCAATTTTTTTCTTTTGTGAATATTTACAAATCAAAATACTTATTTCATACAAAATTAACAGAGGAATACCGAGCAACATCTGACTTGTTATATCAGGCCCCGGAGTAACAATCCCGGCTATTAAAAGTATTGCAACAATTGCATGCTTTCTGTACTTCCTCATAAACTCGGGCTTAAGAAGTCCGATCTTTGAAAGAAAGAATGAAAGCATAGGTAATTCAAAGACTATTCCAGCTGCAAGAATAAGCGAGAGAATAAAACTCATATATTCATCAGCAGCAATTTTGTTTTCAATAATAGTAGAACCAAATCCCGCAAAAAACCCTAATGCAGCAGGAAGCATCAAAAAATATGAAAATACAACCCCTGAAATAAAGCAGACCGAAGTGAACAGAACAACACCTGTTACGTATTTTCTCTCATTCGGCTGAAGTGCAGGTTCGATAAACTTCCATATCTGGTAAATTATGTTTGGAACACTTATTACAGCCCCGCCAATAAGAACAACTTCCATATACAGCAAAAACTGACCATAAGGGCGAATGTTAATAATAGATAAAGGTGGTACAGTTTTAGTTGCAGGAGCAAAAAGAACAGAATCCATTATCCAATCTATAAAAAAGAACGTAATCAAAGAACCAACAACAACCCCAATAAGTGTTTTT
>CAIUQV010000361.1 GCA_903901375.1 uncultured Ignavibacteriota bacterium | reverse complement strand
TGCCTTCGCAGGATATCATCACAAGAGATAATGTCAGCGTGAAAGTGAATGCTGTAGTTTATCTTCGCGTGGCAGACCCACAAAAAGCAATCATACAGGTGGAAGATTATCTTTATGCATCGTCGCTTGTATCACAGACAACCTTACGTTCTGTGCTTGGACAAAGCGATTTAGATGAACTGCTTTCGCATCGTGACACTATTAACACAAAGCTGAAAGAAATAATTGACAGGGAAACAGAGCCATGGGGTATTCAGGTAATGAATGTTGAGCTGAAGAATGTTGACCTGCCGCAGGAACTTATCCGTGCAATGGGAAGACAGGCAGAAGCAGAAAGAGACAAGCGTGCAAAGATTATAAATTCAGAAGGTGAATTCCTATCAGCTTCAAAACTTTCAGAAGCAGCTGGAATACTCGGAAGCAATCCTTTTGCTCTGCAGTTAAGGTATTTACAGGTAATGACAGAAATTGCAGCTGAGAAAACATCTACTATGATTATTCCGTTACCGATGGAACTGATGAGATTCTTTACTAATATGAATGCAAAAATGGAAGGCGAAGCAAAAGATAAAGAAGATAACAAATAAAGGAATTATATGAAAAAAGTTTTTCTGATACTGGTTTTGCTTTTTGCCCTGGTAAACACTATTGCAGAATCAAACTATAATATAACATATTCAAAGAACTTCTCCTGGGCGGAGAGCAGGCTGAAAGAAATGCCGCTCCGCGAGAAGATTGCACAGATGGTGATAACTTATTCGGACGGTTACTATCTGGATGAAGGTGATAAGGAATACCAGAGACTTAAACACCTTATAGAGAATGAGAAAGTAGGCGGTGTGATTTTCTTCAAAGGTAAAGTACTTGAAGAAGCCCGCCTGATAAACAAACTCCAGAAAATGAGTTCAACTCCCCTGCTGATTTCACAGGACTTTGAAAGAGGAACTGCGATGAGGCTTGAAGACGGCTCGCTTTATCCTAACAATATGGGAATAGGTGCTACACGTAACCCGAACCTTGCATACAAGATGGGTCTTCGTATTGCAAAAGAATGCAGGGCTCTCGGTGTTCATCAGAACTATTCACCGGTTGTGGACGTCAATAACAATCCAAAGAATCCTATTATTAATGTTCGTTCATTCGGCGAAGACCCTAAACTCGTTAGCGAAATGGGTAATGCGATGATACGCGGACTTCAGGAAGGCGGTGTTATTGCAACGGCAAAACACTTCCCCGGACACGGAGATACTGATATTGACACGCATAACGACTTGCCGGTAATAAACAGTGATATGAACAGAATGGATAAGGTTGAACTTGTTCCTTTTAAGAGCGCTATTGAAAACGGAGTGAAGTCTGTGATGGTGGCGCATATTTCATTCCCTGCTGTAGACAAAACTCCAAACATACCAGCAACTCTTTCACCCGATATAGTTGACGGTTTACTGATAAAGAAACTCGGCTTTAACGGACTGATTGTAACAGATGCATTAAACATGGCAGGAGTCACAAAACACTTTTCAACACAGGAAGTTGCTATTAATTGTGTAAAGGCAGGAATAGATTTAATACTTATGCCGCAGGGTGAGACAAAAACTATTGATGCGATTGAGAATGCAGTTCTCAGTGGAAAGATTTCAGAAGAAAGAATAGATGTATCTGTTAAGAAGATACTCGATGCAAAGGAATTCCTGAAGCTAAACGAGAACAAGCTTACTGATGAAGATAAAGTGCTTGCTGCAATTAACGATGAAGTAGCTCAGGATGTGGCTAAAACGATTGCTGAAGAATCCATCACGCTCGTTCGCAACGATGAAATGCTTCCACTGCCAAAGAAACCTACTGACGATAAATGCGTTATACTTTCAATGTACTACGGAAATGAGCCTGAGAATACGCAGTACTTCTATGAAGAATTCACTAAGAAACTTGGCGGCTCGTTTAATAACGTTATCAAAACAAAATCTATTAACGGAGATATCATTAGTCTTGAAGCTGCATACAAACAAATGAAGGAATTTGACTATTACATTATTCCTCTTTTTGTAAAAGTGAAAATGAAGAGCGGAACTGTGGGAATGAACGAATCACAGGCAGATTACGTGAACTTCCTTACATATGAAGGTAAGAAAGTGATTGTGATATCTTTCGGAAATCCATATCTTCTGGATAACTTCCCCGAAG
>CAIUQV010000360.1 GCA_903901375.1 uncultured Ignavibacteriota bacterium | reverse complement strand
TGCAATCCTGTCCTGCTGAATATTGCAGTAGTGTGGAAGTTCAACCAAAGTATCTCTAAGTCCATTTAAGTCTGTTATTGAATCCTTTGCAAATCCGCCTTCGCCATTGAAGCAATTACCGATTGCATAAACGAAAGGCAGAGGGCCATCGTCTGCGGGAATGAAATTACCGTTTCCTACTAATTAAAATTACCAAAATTGTCAGAAACAAAAAGATTGTTACTGCCGTAGTTCATCTCAAATATTGAATTGCTAAGACTCATATTCCTGGAATTGGCACCGTAGTTAGAAAAATTGTTGTTACCGCCAAAAAAGTCATTACCGATTAATCCCATATTTATCGTACTGGATGAAGCTGCAAGAATACTTGTATTGTTTCCGCCTGTTGATGAAATGTAATTATCGCTCATTTCAAGCGTAGTAGTCATCATTTTTATTCCAAATTCAAACCCTGAAATTGTATTTCTGTCTGCATAAGAAGAATATACATTTGAGAGTAAAATACCAAAGGTTGATTGCGATGAACCATTCGTAATAAAATTATCCATTAAAAACAAATTACAGAATCCACGAGAGGAACAACCAACAAAAACAGCAGCAGTAGAATTATCAACGGATATATTATTATTCATTATGGCAACATCGTTATAATCTGAAATTGCAAAATTATTAACATTTATTCCTTTTGCCTGTGGCGGTAGAATAAAATCGCTATAACTGATTGTTGCTCCCGGACAATTGTAAATTGATAAAGCCCACAAAGATGATGACTGAACATCTCCAATATCTTCAAATTTCGTGTTATGTATGTTAACATTTAAACAACTATCCACTGTTATCCCACGCCATTTACCCCCTCCCTGACCCTTTAATACAACCTGGTTATTGCCGCCGATAAGAAAGTCGGTTCCACCATTTCCCAGAATGGTTCCATTCTGTGCAAATGATATGGTCGTCAATCCATTAGTTGCGGGTATATTCAAATTATATCCTCCGGTATTAACTGTTCCATTGCAATTAAATGTTGTCGCAGTAACGAGTTCATCACAAACGAATGTTCCGCCCTCCTGCATAACTGGGGCTATCTTAAACAATATTCCTTCTCCGGGCTGAAATTCGCCCGCAGAATAATAATCGGTTGTGTTTTTATCAAATGTAAATAATACTGAATCTGTTACAGCATTTTTGATAACCCAATTATTGAAACCCTGCAATTGTGAAGGATTAAACTTTATGCTCAACCTTCTGATATCACCTAAAGTATTTATGTTATTAACAGGATAAGTTCTTTTGTTCAGTGCGAATAAATATTTACTTTTGTTGTTTTGATTTGAAGATGAAGTACTGATTCCAAAGAAACCAAGCTCCCAAAATCTTTTATTTGGGTCATCATAAATTGTATTACCGCTGTTAGATTCGTTACAGGCTGTCTGTCCAATTAAATATGGTGCCAGACTTTTAATATCATTCACAAAATCATAATTGGCAGTTCCGCATTCGCTGCATCCGGAATATGTTACAGGATTCACAGTCAGTGTTTTATCGTGCACAAGATGTTCATTCGGATTGTTCACAGGGTACATATAATCACCTGTTCTTCTAAGTTTCTTGTTTATTCTGACCACTGAATCCCATTTTGCCTGATTATAATAATTTAATACACGTTTTCCCGTAAAATCCGGTCCGATAGTTGTTAAGCCTCTATTAAATGTTTGAACGGTATCATTTTGTAAACTGGTTGTATAAGAAAACTCAAGAAGCACTTTCGCTCCGTATGCAAGGGATGTATTCATTATTAAAGATATTTCTTCGTTAGTAGGTTCTCTGATGCCCCAATCAGTTCCATTTCTATCAATATTATTTTCATCACTGTTTAGTTGATTTATCACTCCATATATTAAGTTCTTTTCTTTTGCTTTATTTATGTAATATTTATGCTGACGAACTAACCAGGATATTGCAGGCTGTACACCGTGATCAAAATTAGTTGTGTAGTCGCAGTAATCCTGAGCAGGGAAAATGTAATTGCTAATATGCTGATTTGAAGGCATATTCGGAAAAATATCCGGATACCTGACAGTATAGTAAAACGGAAACCATTGTGTTACCATAATATCGCTTAATGCTCCGCAGTCGATGGCTTTATTAATACAGATATCCCAATTCGCCTGATCAACTGTGCTTGAGGAATTAGAAGCCCTGAATGCAGGCCAACCCATAAATGCTATAGGGTCTGTGATGAATAGAAGAGAAAGTCTATTCCCTGAATACTGTTTAACGAGTTTGTTAACCTCTCCTATACATTCAAGGTTTGGATATTGCACTTCGTCAACCCAGAAGTAACCGAGTCCGTTGTTTGTACTATTAAATGCTTCGACTTCTTCTTTGATTCGTTTATGAAATTTCCATATATTCGTACTAGTTGGACTTATTTCATTTTCGTAAGTATCTGTAAAAAGGTAATGAGCCCAGGAATCGTCAATTCTAACGTAATCCAGCCATACATCAACTTTACCAAGCCATTTTACCTGATAGTCAACTTTGCTGTGGAAGGTTAAGGTGTCGCCATCAACTCTGCCAACTGCTAAAGAATCGGATAGGACGGAGAGAAAATTGGCGCTGTCATTTGTTTGTAAATATGTATTAAGAAATCTTTCCATATATCGCCCGTTGTAATATTTATTACCTTGTTCATCCCTAATCAAGAAATTGTTGCAAATTATAGAAGTCGAGTCAATTATTTTTGCATCAAACCTTCTTGTATATATAACTACAACTGTATCATTCGGATGTGCCTTAGCATACGTAGAATCTATCCTCATTCTTGGTTTAACAAACCACCGCATTCCGTACTTTTGTTGCTTAATATCTGAATATAATCTATTCCATCCGCTGCTGTTCTGGTCGTCGGGGTCTCTCTTTAAATTATTGGTCTGACTACAATTCTCATACAATCCTTTTACAATAAACCCTGATGTGTCTCTTCCAACTTTACAATACCTGCTCGTTACATTTTCGCCCATCCAGATTTCAGTCGTGTCCTGACCGGTTTCAGATGTGTCATACCCATATGCTGGGAATTTTGTATTGTGCCATCCCGTCGTATTAATATCTGCCTGATATGTAAACCTTTGCCCATAAGCAGGGCGAAGTATTTTCTCTCTTTCAAATATCAATGAATTATCATTTGCAATGGTACGCCAGTTCGTAATTACCTGTCTCATCTGGTTTTCATAATTTCCAATACTCTCAAAAAAACCACCATCTCTTTGACCGACAGGTAATGATGGTTCAATTGTATCAAAATGACCGCAATAACTCTGCATCATATTGTAAGATAAATCCTTATACCATTGGTTATGTGAATCTGATTCCAGAACGTTTAAAAAGTAATGACTCATCGGTCCCAGATAAAAACCGGATTTCATATTCGGGTTGCCTTGTGAATTTAACTGTGACAAACTTGTAAACACTATTATTACTAAAGTGATAATACAAATTGTAAATTTAACTTTTCTCAAAATATAATATCTTTATATTCTAAAAATTGTTTTTGAAATTTAATAATATTTTAATTAAATGTTTTTATTGTTCATTTTAAGTAAACGCATTTTCTTGATTGCTCAAAAACGTTATTACTGTTTATGTCAGTTGCTTTCATTCTGTACACATATATACCTGACGAAAGACCCATTTTACCTATATCTATTCCTGCGAAATAATTACCCGAAGTAAAGAAATTATTATTGTAAATCTTTAATACTTCCTTTCCCGTTATATCATAAACCATTAAAGATACGTATGATGGTTTTGATATGGAAAAGTTTATTCGTGTAGAAGAATTAAACGGGTTTGGATAATTCTGTTCGAGAATGAATAGTTCCGGCTTGGTTGTGATTTGATTATTGATTCCAGTTATTATTAAAGGACCGCCGCCGTCATTGGTGCGAATTGCCATATAATATCCAGAACTCCATCCAGTATCTTTGTTTACAAATTCAATACAATGATATTGTCCATTATGTAAACTAGTATCTGGCTGCTGAAAATTCCAATTATTGCCTCCATTTGTAGATACCCAGATTATTCCTCTAGAGCTTCCATTTGGAAAATCTCGATAACCATTATCACCATAAATTGTATCTTTATTTACAACTTGAAATCTTGCAATGCTTCTTCCAGATAAAAAATAACCTGTTGGTAGACTATAAGAGGACCAATTTAATCCGCCATTAGTAGTTTTCTTCACAATATTTACAGATGTAACATACCCGGTATTTTCGTCTGTAAAAAACATTTCTGACATTCCAAATGATGGTTGTATTTGCGTCCAGTTTACACCTGAATTAGTTGTTTTCCACATAGAATTTTGATTCATCGACCACCCCACAAATTCTCCATTCACTTTATTCTTCAGAAAGAAAACTTTCCCAAATCCTGTGTTATCAGATTGCACAGCCCAAGTAACACCTGCATTAGTTGTCCTCCAGAGAAATGGCAATCCTCCTGCTGTGCCGCCAACCCAGCCTGTATCTTTGTTGACAAAGGATATTCCGTTTACTGTCCAGGAATTCGAAACCGGAAGACTGTCCCAAGTTGCTCCACGATTAGTTGAACGAAGGAGCATGCCGTAAGCACCAAATGTTTCTCCAAGTGCATAAACAATATTACTATCAATAATTTCAAACTCTCCAACACCTTGATTTAATAATGCACTGTACCAATTGTATCCTCCATTAGTTGTGCGCAAAACGACAGTTGTCTGCCACATCGAAATCAACCCCGTATTAGCATCAAAGAACTTCAAGTCCTGCACC
>CAIUQV010000359.1 GCA_903901375.1 uncultured Ignavibacteriota bacterium | reverse complement strand
TGGCTCAAGATTATTAGCCGTCATATCATAAACACTTCTCCCTGAAATGTCATAAATATTAATGCCTATAGTTGCCTTCTTAATTAAACTGTATTCAATTATTGTATTATTATTGAATGGATTGGGATAGTTCTGTTTTAGAGTATAATTCTTTGGAATAAAGTTAGATGATGAATCTTTTGTTATTCCGATTATTACTCCGCCGCCGTTAGTTGTGTGAGATATATACGGTGCGGTCTGAAATCCACTATAATTCCATCCGTTACTGCTATCTAAAAAGAACAGACCACCTGTTCTATTATTTGGAGTTATTTGTCTTCCCCACGTTTGTCCACCATTAGTTGTGGTATAAACTAAATATCCATCGCTGGCTCCAGCCCATCCTTTGTTATAAGAAGAAAAATATAATCCATAGGGATAATAGTTGCTGAATAAAGATATATACTGATTTATCCAGTTTATCCCACCATTTGTTGTGTGCTGAATAACATGTGTCGTTGATACATTTGAGACCCATCCTGTATCTTTATTAATAAAATAGTATCCATTTTGATATATACCTAACCCTCCTGATAACTGTGCCCAATTAATCCCTGAATTTGTAGTCTTGTACATATAGGCATTACCAGCCACACAATAACCATAATACTCTCCATTTACTTTTTCTTTAAAGAAAATCATTTGCTCACCAAAGGAACTTGCATTATGCTTGTATAGCTGATTTAAAGTTACACCACCATTTGTTGTTTTAAAAACATAGCCCCAGTTTCCATCAGATGTACCGACATAACCTGTATCCTTATCAAAGAAGTATAAACCCTTATATGAATAACCAAATGAATATGAAACACTATCCCAACTGGCGCCACCATCAAATGTTCTATTAATCATATTGTAACCATTCATAAACCCATATCCATATATCGTTAAACTGTCCATAATCTGGAAATTATATATTCTCAAATTATTTCTAATAACAGACCAGTTATTTCCCCCGTTAGTCGTCTTTAATATTTGCGGTGAATAAGAGGCAGTAGAATTTCCTGTTGACATCCAGCCGGTATTCTTATTCCAAAATTTTACACAGTAAATCATTTCAGGATTCACGGGCAAGGTCTGAGCTACCCACTGGCACTCACACTTATCGATTAACAATGTACAATGTACAATTATTAGTGCAAGTATTAAAAATGTCTTTTTCATATTAGAACTCCTAAATTTATAAACCTAATTTACTCAATTTATTTATCTATGTTAATAGTATATTCTTTAAGGTCAATAAAAATGGAACACCCTGATGTAATACTCTTGCGTTATTTGCTTTAAGCTTTAAACCGATAAGTATGCGAATAGAAAGTTTTCTGAGAATAGGAATCCTTGTATGATGATTCGGGATCAGCAATCGGGTTAAGCTATTATATTTCGTATAATACATAAATTATGTTCAATTTAATAAAAGAACAAAGCCCACATTTCCATAACCAACCCCTAAAGAATTACTACTTTAAAGTAGTAATAAATATTATAAAATAAAAGAAGAATATTTGTTCTTATTTTTATTGTAATTTTATAAGATTAGAGAGATAATTTAGCAAGGCAGAACAGAAATCTGCGCCATTATTATGAGCATAATCATTTATTCGTTTGAATTTATTGAAGCACTTGAAGAGCAGTTTATATTTCAGATAGTTTAATAAGGTATAACTTAAGGTTTCTGTTATCCCTACTTCACAAAAAACACATTCTCGAGTTTTTCTATCTTCAGCAGTGTTGACATCATAAAGTCCATTGAAGAATCGGGCTTCAGCAAATCACTGAGGATTATGAACTCTGCAGAAAACAGTGCATCCTGTACCACTTCTTCAATGTGGTCGTTAAATGGTTTCCACGACGACTGCATAGCATAACCCTTTATTCCCCACATCAGGTTTTTGTTGATGTTCCGTATCCGTGCATCAATCGAAAGCGAGCCCTTGCCGTGAGAATTGTCCGAAAGGTCAACTCCCTTTATTTCGTATATTCTGTGGTCGTCTTTGAGCACGGTAGAATGTGCAATTCCTTCAAGGTACAGATTTTTATAGCATTCCCATTTAATGGTGTCCAGCTCGTTTTCTTCAACTTCAATCTTTGCGATCAGCTCTATCATTTTTGATACGTACTTAATAAGTTCGGCAGGTTTCTGCTTTTCGATGGTATGAAGTTCGGCAAGTATGTTTTTGCTTGAAAATGCCTTGTCCTCTTCTTTTAGTTTTCCCGTTATGAATGAGATTATCAGGTTGTAGTGGTTTGTAAGAATCTTCACTCCGTTCTGCAAATCTTCCGGAATGTAATCGTCTATGAATGCATTGTATTTATCGGCATCTATACCTTTACCGTTTTTGGATGTTGTAAGTCGGAGGAGGTCTTCTATGGAATCGTGCATAACGGCAGTAGAGCTGTAGTTGTATTTTCCAGTATCGTTCATCTTGAGCTGGAACACACACGCCCCAACCCTGTTCAGGTGCGACGATGCGCTTATTTCGCATTTCCTTTTCAGGTTCAGTTCTGCATAAAGTTCGAGAATTCTGCGGACAGCGGCAGCATACTCACCGTAAAAAGTCTCAAGTGTTTTTACCTCGGGCACCTTGTCCAGCAGTATAGCGGCGTGTATCTTCTGGTAGTTTGCGTCGTTTTCCACCTCTCTTCTTGCGAGAGCAATTTCCATAGGTGCATCGTCGTTAGTTGCCCTTACAATCCTGTTCTTAAAATCAGCGTTGATAAGATATTCCTTTATAATCGCCTGAATAATCTTTGCTTTTTTGCCTCCGTACAGCCTTTCGAGCAGTATCAGCTCGGGGCATCTGCCGTTTAATACGTCCTGCAGTATGGAAAATGCAGTTTTAAAGTTTTTCTGTGATTTTAAAAGTTCAATATCGGAATTAATCATAACCTTTTATTATTCTTATATGTTATCTATTTTATATATTAATTTCAACTTTAAATTTAATCTTATTTTAGTAAATATAAGCGGCATAGTTTATAAAGTATTTACCGGTGAAATCTGTTTAAATTCTGCGGAGGATTATTTTATGAACGTTATTGCGGTTTAATAAATCATATAAAGCTATGAGAAAATATTTAGTCATCTTGTTGTTTCTCGTCTCTCCTGTTCTGATGTTTGCACAGGATTTGTATATTCCGGGCAATGTGTACGACAATGCAGACGATTACACAAAATCAAGGAAAGCATTCCAGCGTGAGCGCTGGTTTTTTGAACAGAGAATGTATCCGAACAATTTCATTCCAGATGGTGCATATCAAAAGGCACAGGACGAAAAGGCGAGACTCCGCAGGGATAACGGCTTTTCTTATCCAATGGCAAGCTGGATAAACCTGGGACCAACACCGGGATATTATTTTTCATACGGAAACATTTCTTCCAGGATTGTCACAGTAAAGTTTGACCCTGTTAATCCGAACATTATTTATGTCGGTGCCGCATACGGCGGAGTGTGGAAATCCACAGACGGCGGTCTGAACTGGACAGCAAAATCGGATTATGAAGTTTCGCTTTCTTCGGGCGCTCTTGCAATTGACCCAGTAAATCCAAACATCATTTACTACG
>CAIUQV010000358.1 GCA_903901375.1 uncultured Ignavibacteriota bacterium | reverse complement strand
TTCACTGAAAGAAGTGAAAAGAATATCCTGTACAATCAGGAAATTATACTTATGAAATTCCTGAAGGAAGTCTTTTGTAAAGTAGTTTGATGTTTCGTTAAGGAAAAGCTCTCCGTTTGAAAGTGCTCTGAAGTAGCTGAATGTAATCAGTGTTTTAAGGTCGAGTTTGTTTTCCGGACTTGTGAAATGCTTATCCAGCAGTACAAGAGAGAGATTATCTGCAAGCTTGTCGTAGTTAAGTCTTTCGAAGAAAACACTGCTTAATGAGTATGATGAATTTATATTTGAATTAAAGAATGCAGGAATAATAATCTTATCCTTTGCGTCAATGATGTTTACACCCGGATATTTGGTATAAATATTCCTGTCGGAAGTAAGGTCGTTGTAGTAATCGATTAAATGTATGATATTATTCTTAATAACTACATTATAATACCCGACGTTATCTTCCTTATCCAGTGTTAAAACAAGCGCATTCTTTAGTATTAAATATCTGTCCATTCTTCCGGAGTTTATAAATCCTCTATAATATATTCTTCATTCAGTAAATAATCACTGTCAATCAGAGTATTTTTCCCGTCTGCATACACTGCATACTGAAATCCCTGTCTGACACTGAAAGCACCAAACTCGCCTTTTTTGTTCAAAGCAATAAAACCCACCTGAAAAAGATGGTCTCTGTTATGGCTCGAAAGTAAATTCAGTTTATACACTCTTTCGCAGGCGACTCTGCAGGCATCTTTTGGAGTTAGTCCCATTCTCATCATTTCCACTATAAGAAAACTACCGCAGGCTCTTATGCATTCTTCTCCCCGACCTGTGGATGCTGCTCCGCCAATTTCACCGTCGACGTAAAGTCCTGCACCTATCATTGGTGAATCTCCTACTCTGCCGTGAAGTTTCCATGCCATTCCGCTCGTTGTGCATGATGCAGAAACATTCCCGTCTTTATCTACTGCAACCATTCCAATCGTATCATGATTTCCGTCTTCGTTAATACCGAGATTATTTTCTTTTTCCCAGGGTTTAACAAAATCGTCTGTATGTATTTCTTCCGGTTTGGAAGAATCCGACGACTTCCAGTCGTTGTATCTTTTCAGTGAATTTTCTGTCAATAAACTCTGCGGTTTAAAACCGTTCTTTATTGCAAAGTCATAAGCACCGTCTCCCGCAAGTACCGTATGTTCAGTCTTTTCGAGGATCAGCCGTGCAAGGCTGATAGGGTTTTTTATATTCTCCACACAAATCACTGAACCGACTCTTGCTTTCCAGTCCATGATAGCGGCATCGAGAGTAACTCTGCCGTCTGCATCGGGCAAACCGCCATAGCCGACGCTTAAAACAGTGGGGTCATCTTCAGAAACCTTAACGCCATTCTCAACGGCATCGAGTGAGTTTCCGTTTTTTACCATTACATCATAAGCTGCTTCGTTAGCAGCCACGCCGTGTTTCCATGTAGAAATAACAACAGGCTTCATTTAACATCCTTTCTGGTAGTAATTTTAACGTTTGAACTTTCTCCTTCGACAACTTTAACTTTAAAACCTGCATATTCCATCAGTGCTGCTTCGTCTGTTCCGATGAATTTATCTTTTTTAGCTTTGCTGAATGCCTTCATTAATTTACTGTATTTGAAAAACTGAGGAGTCTGTATGCTCCATAAGTTTTCGCGGGGCACAGTGTTTATGACAATTCCTTTTGAGTCTGTCTTTTTGATCGTGTTTGTTAAAGGCAATCCCGGAACAACGCAGTCATATTTAACAGATTCATCCATTAGTTTATTAATCAGTTTGTCAGACACGAAAGGTCTGACTGCATCGTGCACAATAATAATATCGTCCGGCGAACACTTTATTGTTTTCAGAGCATTAAAAACTGAATCCTGCCTGTATTTACCGCCGATGCATACATTACCGACTTTATTGATTCTGTGTTTCTTTGCAAGCGAAGAAATCCTGTTAACGTATTCTTTTCCCGTAGAAACAAAAATAGATTTAATTCTTCTTACAGAATTAAACCTATTTAATGTGTGAACAATAATTTCTTTACCGTCTATTTTATAAAACTGCTTTGGAGTCTTAAGTCCAAATCTGCTGCCAGTACCCGAAGCCGGAATAATCAGATAAAACTCCATAGCCGAATCCGCAGATAATTAAATAATCATCATTGCGTCCCCGTAAGCGAGGAACTTGTAATTTTCCTTAATGGCTTTTTTATATGCCTTCATCACGTCGTCTCTTTCTGCAAGTGTGCAGGTGAGCATCAGCATAGTGCTTTGCGGCATATGGAAATTTGTAATAACCTTGCTGACAATGCTCATAGTATTAGGCGGATGAATAAACCTGTCAGTCCAGCCTCTGCTTGGCCTGACGTATTCACCTGTGATGACGCTTGATTCTATTGCACGGCAGACAGAAGTACCTACTGCAATTACTTTTTTCCGTTTCATAATAGACTGATTTATGATATCGGCATTTTCTTTCGTGATTTCATAAAACTCAGAATCCATTCTGTGTTTCGATAAATCTTCAACTTCAACAAGTCTGAACATTCCAAGACCGAGATGCAGAGTGACGTAGGCAATCTTTATTCCTTTATGCTGAATCTTCTTTAACAATTCCTTGGTGAAATGCAGACCGGCTGCCGGAGCGGCAACGGAACCGACGTTCTTTGCATAAACAGTCTGGTATAGTTCCTTGTCTTTTTCAGTAGGTTCTCTTTTAATGTAAAAAGGCAAAGGTGTTTTTCCGAGTTTCTCGATTACCTTTTTGAAATCTTCTTTAACGTTGAACCTTACAATTCTGCCTCTTGAAGTGGTATTATCAATCACTTCGCAGAAAACATTCTTGTTAAGGAAAATCCTGTTACCGATACGGACTTTTCTTGCAGGGTCAACAACAACATCCCAGATATTTTCCGTTTCCGACAGTTGTCTGAGAAGGAATACTTCAATCTTCGCCTTTGTTTTTTCCTTATTGCCATATAAGCGGGCGGGAAAAACTTTACTGTCATTGAGTACCAGAACATCACCTTCATTCATATAATCTATAACCTTGCTGAATTTATGCGACTGAATCTCTCTGGTCTGACTGTTAATCACCATCAGTTTACAGGAATCGCGCGGCACTTTTGGAGCCTTTGCAATCAGAGTTTTTGGAAACGCAAACTTAAATTGGGATAGTTTCATTATGTTTATTTTAAATTTTTAAATACTTTTTTACCGGGATAGACAGCTCTTGAACCGAGTTCTTCTTCAATTCTGAGGAGCTGGTTGTACTTTGCAATCCTGTCTGTTCTTGAAGCCGAGCCTGTTTTAATCTGACCGGCATTTGTAGCTACAGCAATATCAGCAATAGTAGCATCTTCTGTTTCACCGCTTCTGTGGCTGATGACGTTTGCATAACCGTTGCATTTTGCGAGGTTAATACAGTCAACAGTTTCAGTAAGAGTACCAATCTGATTTACTTTAATGAGAATAGCATTTGCTAAATGTTTCTGAATACCCTGAGCAAGAATCTTCGGGTTTGTTACAAACACATCGTCTCCAACAAGCTGAATTTTCTTTCCAAGTTCATCGGTTAAATTCTTCCAGCCGTCCCAGTCGTGTTCGGATAAACCGTCTTCGATAGAGATGATAGGATATTTCTTTACTAAATCGGCATACATCTTCACCATCTGGTCTGA
>CAIUQV010000357.1 GCA_903901375.1 uncultured Ignavibacteriota bacterium | reverse complement strand
TATGATCCAAATTACGGAGTAATGGTAGTGTGATTTATCAAAACATATTGCAAGTTTTGTATTGATTTTTAACACAGTATCTACGGCATAAAGAGATTTTGATGCCTTCCCAAGCAGAGCTTGGGAAGGAGAGGGACGAAGATACCCACCCCGTCTGTTCATTCGCCAGAGCGAATGAACATCCACCCCTCCGAGGAGGGGAATTTTTGTTTAGTTAGAGGATTTTGGGTTGGTGATTTGAATTACATTATGGAACTAAAATTTTTATATTCAGTATTAATATTATAGTAACTTTATAGTTTATAATAACTATGCTGTACAGTTTATAATAACTATGCTGTTTAGTTTATAATAACTATGCTGTTTAGTTTTAATAACTATGCTGTTTAGTTTATAATAATTATACTATATGGTTAGCTATATAATTAACTTTATAATTTAAAATACTGAAAAAAAGATGAAGAAGAGAATTTTAGCAGTAGTTTTGCTTATCAGTTTATTTGCTGTTTTTTCATTAGGCAGCGATGCATCAGCTCAGTCTGTTACTTTGAAGGTTTCTGCTCCGAAATCGGTGAAACCGGGCGGTACGGGCACTCTGACGATTAAGTTTAAGCACGGTCCGAAGACAAAGATTCCTCAGGAACCTGCCATTGAAGTGAACCTTACCGGTAATGAGGTGTGGGGTACGGGTTCGCCTACCTTTACAGCCGACGATGACGGTTACATTAAAAACTCTACTATTAAATATAAGTTTAAAGTGAACGGGAATGTGGCAACGGGTACTACGCTGCAGATTTCGGGTTCGGTGAAGTTTGGCTACTGCAGTACGGAGACGGGTACCTGCAAGATGGGTAATCAGTCTTTTACTGTTTCGGTTAAAGTGAAATAAGACGGATAGTCTGAATGCATAATGCTATTTACTTCATTTCGGATGTGCATCTGGGAATGAAGCATTATAAGTACGGTAAAGAGCAGGAGAATATGCTGATTGGTTTTTTTGATAAGCTGATAGATGAGAAGGCGAAGGAGCTGTACATTGCGGGGGATTTTTTTGATTCCTGGATTGAATACAGGCAGGTGGTTCCGAAGGGCTTTTACAGGGTATTCTCGAAGTTATACGATTTAGTTCAGGCGAATGTTAAGATTACGTACCTCGCCGGGAATCACGATTTCTGGCGGGGTTCTTATTTATACGATGAGTTTGGGATTGAGATGGCTGATACGCATATTGAGAAAACGATTGACGGGAAAAGGTTTTATATACATCACGGCGACGGGCTTGCGTACAGGGATACGGGGTATAAGATTATGAAGAAGATTCTGAGGAACAGGGTTTCGCAGTTTCTGTATTCGCTGATACATCCTGATATTGGCCTCTGGCTTGCGAAGAGCACTTCTTCGAAATCCAGAGATTATACATCGCAGAAGGATTATTCGGTGAAGGACGGGCTGAGGGATGCGGCAATGCAGAAGATTAAAGAGGGTTTCGATTTTGTGATTATGGGGCACAGGCATAAGCCGCTGTTCCTGAGGGAAGGAAAGGGCGTTTATATAAACCTTGGCGACTGGATGAAGACGTTCAGCTATGGTGTTTTTTCGGATGGAATTTTCTATTTTAGAAAGTATTATGACCTTGAGAGTCATAAGATTGTTGATGAATTAATAGCCGATACAAAGGCACAATAATGTTTGGTAAATCAAAGAATAAAAAAGAAGAAGAGCTGAATAAGTTTTTTGCGGATAAGAGTTACCGCAAGAAGGTGTCCAGAAAGAACAGGACGGAGAAGGTTTCGTTCGGGTTTATTCTGACGCTGATGATTATAGTTTTTCTGATTGCGGCAGGATACCTTGTGTACCTTTCCCAGTCCCTGCCTTCGCTTGCTGAGCTTGAGAATCCTAAGATAGAAGAGGCAACAAAGATATATTCCGATAACGGCGAACTGATTGATAAGTTTTTCCTGAAGAACAGGACGAAGGTGAAGTATACGGATATTCCGAAGGATATGATTAATGCGCTTGTGGCAACGGAGGACAGGAAGTTTTTCAGTCACTGGGGTGTTGATTTGCAGAGAATCGGACAGGCACTGATTAAGAATATTATCACTTTCAGGAAGAAGGAAGGTGCTTCCACGATTACGCAGCAGCTGGCGGGAAACCTTTACCTGAACAGGAAAGAGATGACGTATAACCGCAAACTGCGTGAGGCGATGACTGCCGTGCAGATTGAAAGGACATACACAAAAGAGGAGATTTTAACGTATTACCTGAATACTGTTTATTTCGGTAAGGGTGCATACGGGATAGAGGCGGCGGCGAATACATTTTTCAGTAAGAGCTCGAAGGAGCTGAATCTGGATGAGTGTGCGATTCTGGTGGCAACGCTGAAGTCGCCTACTAATTACGACCCGACTGAACAGCCGGAGAATTCAAAGAACAGGCGGAACCTTGTTCTGACGGCTATGATGGAAGAGAATTATATTTCGAAAGAGGTTTATGAATCTTCGGTGGCGGCTCCGATAAGGGTGTCGCTGAATCAGCAGGAAATAAGCACGGATTCGAGGGCGCCGGAGTTTACGGAGTACGTGAGGCAGCTTCTTCAGGATAAGGCGGAGAAGTACGGTTTTGATTTGTACAGGGACGGGCTGAAAGTTTATACTACGCTGGATACGCGTTTCCAGAAACACGCTAACGATGCCGTGACGGAACAGCTGAAGGGGTACCAGAAGGCTTTTAACAGCAGCTGGAACTGGAAGAACAATAAGGATATTCTGGAGAGCAATCTTGACAGGTTTATAAAGTTTTCGGAGCAGTACAAGAAGGCTGCTACTGAAAATGACAAGAAGAAGGTTTACGATTCGATGAAGAATAATAAGGATATTATTGATTCTGTGAAGATGCTTACGACTACTGTGCAGGTGGGGTTTGTGGTGATGAATCCGAAGACGGGCGAGATAAAGGCGATGGTCGGTTCAAACCCGAATACGAGGACGAAGTACGGACTGAATCACGTGACGCAGGTGAAGAGGCAGCCGGGTTCGTCGTTTAAGCCGTTTGTTTATGCAGTGGCTGTGAACAACGGTTATTCGCCGGGATACCAGATTTCGAATGAGCCGCTGAGTGTGAATATGGGCGGGAAGACGTGGACTCCGAAAGGCGGCGGTACGGGCGGAATGGTTTCGATGAGGCTTGCGATAGAGAAGTCTATTAACGTTGTTGCGGTGAGGGCTGCGATGGAACTGGCGCCGATTGATAAGGTGATTGACCTGGCGCATAAGATGGGTATAAATTCTGAACTGCCGAATTTTCTTTCGCTGTCGCTTGGCGTGGGTGAGGTGACGCCGCTTGAGATGACGAATGCGTACGGGACTTTTGATAACGGCGGAATATGGGTTGAGCCGATTGCGATTACGAAGATTGAAGACAGGAACGGTAACGTGATAGAAGAAGTGGTGCCCGAGACGAGAGAGGTGATGAGCGAGGAGACGGCATACATTATGACGGATATGATGGAGGGTGTGGTGAATGATGGTACGGCGGCATCAATCAGGCAGTTTTTTCACAGACCGGCGGCAGGAAAGACGGGAACGTCGCAGAGTTTTACTGATGCGTGGTTTGTGGGATATACGCCGCAGTTCGTGGCGGGATGCTGGCTTGGTTTTGACGATGCGCGGGTGAAGTTCGGAGGTGCTTACGGACAGGGCGGAAAGGCGGCTGCGCCGATATGGGGGAGGTTTATGAAGCTTCTTTATTCGGATGACCAGTTTGATTTTCCTGTGGAGTATTTCCTGATGCCGGAGGGTGCTGAGGAGATGAATGTGTGTACGATTTCGGGGTTGCTGGCGGGACCGGGATGTCCGGGAGAGATAGAGCTGGTGAATAAGAAGACGATGCCGAGGAAGTGTCCGGGGAATCACGTGATAAAGGATTCGCTGGCTTCGTCACCGCTGGATATTAATTAGGAAAAGATTGGCACACTGATAAAAGACGATTGATACTGATAAACACTGATTATTTTTTAGGCAGAAAGATAAGAAGAGATTTTACCACAGAGAACACAGAGAGCACAGAGATTTTCTAGGCAAAGAGCAAGAGATTGGCACACTGATAAAAGACGATTGATACTGATAAACACTGATAGAGATTTTTCTAGGCAGAAAGATAAGAAGAGATTTTACCACAGAGAACACAGAGAGCACAGAGATTTTTTAGGCAAAGAGATAAAGAGAAGGAGTTAGGAGCTAGAAGCTAGGAGATAGTTTAAGAGCAAGAGTTTAAAAAGAAAGAGATTAAAATTTAAGATAAATAATTTAAGAAGAATAATTAAATAAGAAAGGATTAAAGTGGAAAGAACACTTTGTATTATTAAACCGGATGCGGTTAAGAAAAAGGTACAGGGAAATATTATTCAGATGCTGCTGGATGCAGGTTTTACTATTCGTGCGATGAAGCTTATTCAGTTAACGAAGGAACAGGCACAGAAGTTTTATGAAGTACATAAGGAAAGACCGTTCTATAACGATTTAGTTGAGTATATGACGTCGGGTCCGGTGATTCCTATTGCTCTGGAGAAGGAGAATGCAGTGCCTGATTACAGGGAACTGATTGGTGCGACTGATCCTGCGGAAGCTAAGGAAGGTACCGTGAGGAAAAAGTATGCGACTTCTAAGGCAGAGAATGCTGTGCATGGTTCAGATTCGGTGGAGAATGGAAAGATTGAAGTAGGGTTTTTCTTTAAGGAAGAGGAACTGGTTTAAGAGCAAAAGCAAGAGATTGGCACACTGATTATTTTTTAGGCATAAAAGATTTACCACCAAAACACCAAAGCACGAAAAGAGCAAGAGATAAAGAGAAGGAGCTAGGAGCTAGGAGTTAGGAGCTAGTTTAAGAGCAAGAGATAAAGAGAAGGAGCCAGGAGTCAGGAGCTAGTTTAAGAGCAAGAGATAAAGAGAAGAATCTAGGATCTAGAAGTTAGGAGCTAGTTTAAGAGCAAAAGAGATTTACCATATATAACGGCAGGGAGACCTGCCGTTACTTTTTTTCGGGCTTTTCTATTCTGACTGTTTTTACTACCCGTTCGATTTCGGGTTTATACTTTTCGAATGATGACTGAATGACGTATGCGTTGATGAAGATGTTGTCGGTTTTGTTTGAGACGTAGAACCTGTAGAATGTCATTTTGCCTTCCTGTTTGGGCTCGAGAGAGAATACTGTTCGTAATGAATCTTCTGCGAATACTTTTTTGAACTGGAACTGATTGAACTTTTCGCCTTTGGCGTCGAGCTCGATGTTCATCGTCATTGTTTCTTCTTTTTTAACTGTGGTATCTACAAGGAGTATTCCGAGAAAATCGTCTTTCATATTTATTGTTCGTGCGTCTATCTGTTTCCACCCCGGAGGGAACTTGCCGACGAGTCCGACTTCGTTTGCAGAAAGAGTTTTGAGTAGCGAGTCGGGCATAAGCGAAGTGTTGACTGCGCCTGTGTCTTTGCCTGTACCGTTGTTTCCTGTGATGTTCTTTTTCCTTAATGAATCGAGTTCTTTGCCGATTGCAGTATCGTTTGTGTCCTTTGTGTTTTTATCCAGCACGGGTAAATTCACTTTCGGCGGTTTTATCTTCTTTGGTGTTACGACAGGCGGTGTTACGTTTGAGCCTGTGGTGGAAGCGTCATCTTTTGGAGGTTCCGGTTTATTCGGGTCGTCCACGTTCTGGTTCTGTTGGTTAAGGTTTTCCGGCAGGTCCTGCATTACTATAAGTCTTCTCTGGTCTACGACTTCGTCCTCTTTTGGTTTTTTTGAAGCGATGGCATAGAAGACTACCATTGCTACAATGGCGATGATGTTTGCAGAGATAAATCCCCTGTAGAGATTTCTTGCGAGAAATTCCTTATTCTTCTTCCAGGGATTCTTCCTTCCTATTTTCAGTTCGAGTCTTTCTTCGGGAGAAAGAGTTTCGATATCAACTTCTTTTATGTCTTCTTTTGGTTTACTGAACTTACTGATTAAATCAGCAACCAGCGGATTCGGTGTGAGTTTATTCTGCTGAAACGGTTCGGGCTTTTTAGCAGAAGTAATAACTGCATCCTCTGTATCCCTGTGGATTTCAGAACCGATTTTGATAAAGACTGTGACATCCTGCTTGCCGATTCCCTGTTTTGGTTTGATGAATATTTTATTGGTCTGAATTTCTTCACCTTCTTCGTTTGAAGTTTTATCCAGCGTGGAACAATCCACGGAGACAGACTTCGAAGTAGAGATTTTAATTCTGAGTACATTCTCGTTTATCAGGCTGACCTGATAGTTGCTTTCGGCATTCTTTTTAGCAGGAAGCGGTTCGGGTTCGGCAATATCAGTACCGTCCATAAGAACACTGTTCGTACCGGGAATAACTTCGTCGTCACCTATTTTTACGTAAACTTCTATTTCCTGTTTTTCTTCTTCGGGCTTGGAATGAATGAAGATTCTGTTTGACTGCACTTCCTCTTTTATGATGAGGTTGCAATCTATTGCGACGGACTGATTTGTTGTGGTTCTTACCCTGAGAATCCGTTCGTCAACGAGAGTAATCTGGTAGTTACTGTCCTTTGCGTTAGCGGCTTCAACCTCTTCTTTCGTAAGGACATCTTCAGATGATTCTTCCGCGGTCGTTTCTTCTGCTGTTACTTCTGTACTTTCGTCAGTAGTTTCGTTTGAGTCTGGCATTTCTTCGTGTTCATCAGACTTAGTTTCGGTATCCGGCTCTGTGTGTTTATCGTCGGTGTTTTGTTCTGTTGTAACTTCTTCGGTTTCCTGTTCAGTTTTATTTTCAGTAAGCTGTTCATCGGGAAGAGGAGCAGTTTCATTCTCAATTACAGCAGAATTTTCCGGTGCGTTTAAAGTAACATCTGGTGGTATGGAATTGCCGGAATTATCCGAAGAAATATCTGCGGAATTATCCGCAGTTTCAGGGATAAAATTCTCAGAATTTACCATATCGGGCTCAGAAGCATTAATCTGCTCAGCAGGCTTATCTGTATGTTCGTCGTTTAAGTTATTATTTATATTATCTTTATTTATAGTATCGCTCATTTATTGATTAATCATTTAATTTAATCATCTTATATTTAACATAAAATTCAAATCCCTGAATTCTTTCATATTATTTAACTATAAATACAGGGATTTTGTTCACACTTTTTAAAAGAAAATTACGAATTCCTGCATAAGCAGAGAATTGTTTTAATTGAATTGTTAATTCTGTTCACATACGATATTTTTGACGAATACAAAAACAAATATGAGAAAATATATATTATTTACAGTTATAGCTTTAATGTCGTACTGTGGTTTGTATGCGCAGAATGACAGTACGAGCGGAAAGAAAATACTTGACCATTCTGTTTACACGAACTGGAAGAGGCTGGAGAATATTGACATATCGAATGACGGGAAGTTTTCGGCATTTGAGGTTAACAGACAAAAAGGCGACGGAGTGCTGAACATAAGAAACCTTGGGAACGATGATTTGATGACGGTACAGAGAGGTTACGACTGTACATTTTCGCCGAACAATGACTTTGCGGCATTTAAGATTAAGACTCCCGAGGATTCTTTAAGAAAACTGAAAGTACTGAAGAAGAAAAAGGATTCGTTCCCGAAGGATACGCTGGGAATAGTATTATTAAAAGGTGCTGAGCTTAAGGATACAAAGGTTACAAAAATACCTAACATTATTTCCTACAAAGTGCCGGAAGAAAAGACTACAGCACTCGCATACCTGAAGGATGAGAACAGGAAAAAGGATTCGCTGTCGAAGAGCGATATAGACATTTATGATTTAACGGTGATAAATCCTGTGAGCAATACGAGTGTTTCGTTTGAGAACGTTTACGAATACACATTTTCGAAGGCAGGAGATGCACTGGTGTTTATGGCATTGAAGAAGGGCAGAACTGACACGACGCAGGTTTACGTACTGAGGAAAGATACGAATACACCTGCGCTGATATTTAGTAAACCCGGATACGGAAAGTCGCTGACGGTTGACAATGCAGGAGGTCAGGCGGCATTTATTCATACACAGGATACTGCTAAGATAAAAAGGTACGGACTTTATTACAGCGATACAAAGACGGTGAAAACTGCGGCAGATATGAACAGTGCAAGTATGCCTGCTAACTGGGAAATAAGTCCTTATACCGAGCTGAAGTTTTCGGATGACGGAAAGAATTTGTTTTATCATACGGCACCGATGCTGACGGCTGAGCCGAAAGACACACTGCTGGACGAAGAGAAGACGAAAGTGGATGTATGGAACTATCAGGATTCTTTCCTGCAGACACAGCAGCTTCACGACCTTGACAAGACAAAGAAGAAGAACTATCTGGCGATGTACGAAACGGCAAGCGGGAATAATTATCAGGCGGAGGATTTGCAGTTTGAGAACGTGAGGTTAACGAAGAAGAGAAACTCGGATTATTATCTGGGATTGGACCAGACACCTTACAAGCGTTCGTCTTCGTGGATACAGCCGGAGCAGTACGATTTGTATTCACTGTCGCCGAAGAATAACGTTAAGAATTTAGTAGCGGTGGGGGTTCAGCAGGGATATACAATTTCACCGACAGGAAAGTTTATAATATGGTTTGAGAATTCTGATACATCGTATTATTTATACAACAATGAGACGGGAGGGAAACTTCCTTTAACAAAAGGTTTGAATGTTAAGTTTGGTAATGAACTGAACGATGTACCAAATATTCCCGATGCGTACGGAACGGGCGGATGGACAACGAATGACGAATACGTTTTGCTGTACGACAGGTACGATGTGTGGAAGTTCAGTACTAACGGGCTTCAGGAGCCGGTAAAGATAACAAAAGGCAGGGAAGAACAGACTGTTTACAGGGTACAGGATCTGGACAAGGAAGCTGAGAACGTAGATTTAAGCGGTAAAGTAATTTTTAAGGCAGTGAACGAAACGAACTGGCAGGAAGGATACTATTCGCTGAAGGACGGTGCACTGAATAAGCTGATAATGCTCGACAATAAATTTGTTTCGATATTTAAGGCAAAGAATTCGGAAGTGCTGACATTCCAGAAATCTTCGTACACTGAATATCCCGATTTATGGGTGACGGATTTAACGTTTAAAGAGATGAAGAGAATTTCGGACGCAAATCCGCAGACGAAAGATTACTGGTGGGGTACGGTGGAAATCGTTAACTGGAAAGACTTTAACGGGGTTGAGCAGAAAGGGCTATTGTATAAGCCCGAGAACTTTGACGCGGGAAAGAAGTATCCGATGATTACATACTTCTATGAGAAATACACTGATAAGTTTCATACACATTACATTCCAAACCCGAGCCGTTCGGTGGTGAACTTTCCGCTTTACAACAGTAACGGGTACATAATTTTTATACCTGATATTTCATACGAAATAGGGCATCCGGGAAAGAGTGCGTACAATGCTATATTAAGCGGTGCACAGTATCTGGCAGATACTTACACATACATCGACAGGGATAACATCGGATTGCAGGGACAGAGCTGGGGCGGATATCAGGTGGCGTATATGGTGACGCAGACAAACTTCTTTAAGTCGGCGATGGCAGGTGCGCCGGTTTCGAACATGACGAGTGCATACGGAGGAATCAGATGGGAGTCGGGAGTGAACAGAATATTCCAGTACGAGAAAGAGCAGAGCAGGATTGGCGGAACGCTGTGGGAGAAGTTTGATTTGTTCGTGGAGAACTCGCCGCTGTTTTATGCTGATAAGGTGAACACACCGCTGCTGATAATGGCGAATGACGGAGACGGTGCAGTGCCATGGCAGCAGGGAATAGAGTATTTTGTATCGCTGAGGAGACTGGATAAAGTGGTTTATATGCTGAACTATAACGGGGACGAGCATAATCTGATGAAGTGGCCGAACAGGGTGGATTTGTCGGTGAGGATGAAGCAGTTTTTTGATTATTATCTGAAGGGGGAAAAGATGCCTGACTGGATGAAGGATGGTGTACCGGCAACGCAGAAGGGGTTGAAGAGCGGGTATTGATAAGAGATTTAGAGAAGGAGTTAGAAGTTAGAATTTAGAATTTAGAAGTCAGGAGCTAGTTTAAGAGCAAGAGAAAGAGAGAAGGAGTTAGGAGCTAGAAGTTAGAAGTTAGTATAAGAGCAAAAGATAAGCAAGAGATTGCACCACAGAGTTCACAGAGAAGTCACAGAGAAACACAGAGGTTTTTTAGGCAAAGAGATATTAGAGAAGGAGTTAGGAGCTAGAAGTTAGAAGCTAGTTTAAGAGCAAGAGATTGCACCACAGAGTTCACAGAGAAGTCACAGAGAAACACAGAGGTTTTTTAGGCAAAGAGATTTAGAGAAGGAGCT
>CAIUQV010000356.1 GCA_903901375.1 uncultured Ignavibacteriota bacterium | reverse complement strand
TATTTGGACTTTACTTTACACCGTTAGTAAAAATTGCTGATTTTTCGGCATCATTCTTCGGAATAAAATAGTTTGTTTTCATATTGTTGTTTGAAGGGGTTGAACCTTGTTCAGGTTTAGCCCTTTTTTAATTCACTTTAAAGATTTTTCTATCTAAATATCTTCCCGAAAAGATACTCTGAAAGTTGTTTACAAATTCGTTTATTTATCTTATGTTTGTTTAAACAAATTAAAGGAGTAATTTATGAAAGCTTTATATTTAATTCTGGCTTTGCTTATCAGTTCCTCAGTATTCTCAAATCCAAGAATACATCCCGATTTGCAGAATAAAATGAACTCTTCAATGCCAAATGAAAAAATTCCACTGATGATAATCTTTAACAGCCATCTGACCTTAAACGATTTTGATGATATCAGTTACGACACACCCAAAAAGGAAAGAAGACAGATTGTAATTAACAGACTGATGAAGTATTCAGACCAGTCACAGAGAAACGTCAGATTATACCTTGACCTTAAGAAATCATCAGGTGCAGCAAGCGATATTGAAATTCTCTGGATGATAAACAGAATTGCACTAAAAACCGATATTAACACGATTAACAGTCTTGCATCAGATTTCAGTGAAGTATTGATGCTTACATACGACCCTGTATATCCTATCGAAGAATTGTACGATTCAAGACAGATTACACCTCCATTCATTCAGGCATCAGTAAGTCCGCAGGCAATAGAACCCGGAATCACTCTTATGAATGCAGACGATTGCTGGCTGCAGGGCAATAAAGGTAAAGGCGTTCTTGCCGCAAATGCTGACGACGGATTCTGGTGGAAACATCCTGATCTCGTTAAAGGAGTTTATCAGAACCTTGGCGAAGATGCAAATCATAACGGTATGACAATCATCTGGGGTACGGGTACTACATCCGTTTTCGACCCGGGAGATATAAACGGAATTGACGACGACGGTAACGGTAAGGTTGACGATTTAATCGGATGGGATTACACAACAAACAACTATAACATTACAACCGCATCTCACGGCTCTGCAACTCTTGGACACGTTATCGGTGATGGTACAGGCGGTACACAAACGGGCGTTGCACCCGAAGCTAAATGTCTGCTTATGAGAAACGGTTCCGGCCAGTCTCAGCAAATGGCAGCTTTCCAGTATGCGTTTCAGATGGGAGCAGATGTCGTAACAAGTTCACTAAGCTGGAAATGGGGTATGAGCCCGAAACCTGACTATTCTGCAATGAGACTCGTAACAGATATGTCACTCGCAGGCGGAATGATTCATACAAATTCTACCAGTAACGACGGAAATACGTACGGTGTCCCGCTGAACATTTCCTCAGCTGGAAATTGTCCTTCGCCCTGGAGACATCCCGACCAGACTAAAGTCGGAAATCTTAGCGGGGTAATCGGAGTTGGAAATGTAAACTGTTTATCGGACGTTATAGCATCCACATCTCCCTGGGGACCTGCTACCTGGGGTAACTGGGCATTGTGGGGAACATACTCATATCCGATAGATTCTAATCACAAGGATTATCCTTACAGCAGAGTAGCACCTGTAGAACCTGATTCAATGGGATTACTTAAGCCGGACCTTTCTGCTCCCGGCGAAAGTTCCACATCGACTTACGTCAGTTCAGGAACGGGATACGGAACATTCGGCGGAACATCTTCTGCAACTCCACACACAGGCGGTGCAGTAGCATTAATGCTTTCCATTAACCCGGAAATGCTTCCAAGGGATGTTTCGAAAGTACTTGAACTAACAGCAGTAGAAAAGGGAGACCCGGGAAAAGACTACAGATACGGCTCGGGCAGAATTGACGTATTCGCAGCCACAAGCTCTCCTAAATTTACGTTGTCCGGAATAAACGGCGGAAGCAATATGCTCATCAACAGCACTCTTGCCGCAAACGACACAGCAAGAGAACTCGTCGGATTAAAAATCGTTACAACCGTCAATCCTCAGGTCGGTTCACTGAAGAAACTAATGTTCGGAATGACAACCAATGCTGCTGCTTCAAACATAACATCATTCGACCTTTACTGGGATAAAGACAAAAACAACCTTGTATCAGCAGGAGACATTAAACTAAAATCGCTTCCGTTCACGACAGGACCGCTTACTTTCGACAGTCTGAAATTCAAATTTCTTGATTCCTCCAGAACTCTGATACTTGCTGCAAGAACAACTTCTTCAGCCACAGGTTCAATGAACGTAAACCTTGGAATAACCGATACGAATCAGGTAATCGCATACTACACAACCCGTCCGTTCGGAACAAACTTCCCGTTTGGTTCTGTTACAGGAATCAGTAACAACGAACAAACTCTTTCATATTCAATGTCGCAGAATTATCCGAATCCGTTCAACCCGTCAACAATAATAAATTACACAGTTGCGAAAGAATCATTCGTAACCATAAAAGTATTCGACGTACTCGGCAGGGAAGTAGCCACATTGATTAATTCAAAAAAGATTCCCGGAGTATATCAGCTCGAATTCGATTCAAGAGATTATAACAACCTGTCATCTGGAATGTATTTCTATAAAATACAGGCAGGTGAATTCACGGACTTAAAGAGAATGATGTTAATCAAATAACTTGTATTTCAATTATTTAAAGCCCTGTAATACATAAATTACAGGGCTTATTCTTTTAATCAGTAGTATACAAAACAACAATTCAGAATTACGCATCTGAACATGGCAAAAATCTGAAATCTTTCAGTAAATAAGGCAAATTTCACTCTTGAAAAAGTTTACCAGAATTATTATATTAATCGTTTGTGGTAATAACGCTCCCATCGACTAGGGGTTAGGTCACCACTCTTTCACAGTGAAAACACGGGTTCGAATCCCGTTGGGAGCGCCATTAGAGCCCTGTAAAGTAATCTTTACAGGGCTTTTTGTTTCTTGAAAACATCTACTTAAGCCATTTGTTAGAATTGATTAGCTCATTCAGTTCATTTTCTTTTAAATTGTAATTATAATTCAAGTCCGGAAACAAACCTGATTTCACTTCCTCAACATACTTTCTGATTGCAAGTTCGCTTATATGCAGCAACCCGTCATTTCTTTCTTCAACCCCATATTTTTTAAGATTGCTAATTGGAAAAATATTTTCCGAAAATGAATTTATTACTTCCGGAATGAAACACTTTGCAAAATGAGGTCTGAAGTCATTGTAAAAACCTAAAAGATCATGAGCTATTAATAATTGACCATCCACAAGATTTCCTGCACCAATACCATAAATCGGAATTTTGAGCTGTGAAGCAATCTGACCCGCAGGTTCAGGAGGCATGGCTTCGAGCAGTATTGCGAATGCACCGGCTTCCTGAAGTACTAATGCATCATCAAGGTTTTGTTCATAACTTTTTATTGTTTTACATTGCACTCTGTATCCGCCAAACGAACCCGCACTCTGAGGAGTTAAACCAAGATGACCCATCGCAAGTATTCCCGAATCATTAATTGCTTTTAAACGGGATGAAACTCTTTTTCCGCCTTCCAGTTTAATAGCATCGCATCCTGCTTCTTTTACAAACCGAAGTGCATTTCTCACTGCATCCTCATCTGAAACTTCATATGAGCCTTGAGGCATATCTCCTATTATAAAAGTATTCGGAGCACCCTTTCGGACCGCTTTTGCCAGTGTTATCATTTCATCCATCGTTACTGAATTTGTTGTTTTATATCCAAGCTGTACCATTCCTCCTGAATCCCCTACAAGTATCATATCAATTCCAGATTTTTCGGCAATATAAGAAACCGGAAAGTCATATGCCGTTATCCAGGCAACAGGGATCTTCTTTTCCTTGTATGTTTTTAGGGTTTGTAAATTTATCTTTGGTTTAATATTGTCAGTCATATAATTTTTCCTTAATTATTAGATTAAATAAATTTATTAATTATTCTTTCAATTTTCTCAAATTCAATCAGGAATCCATCATGCCCATAAAGAGAATCTATTAGTTGAAGTTTGGCATTCTTTATGTTAGACGTAATGAACTTTTGTTCTTGTACAGGAAATAAAATATCAGATTTGATTCCTATGACAAGTACTTTAGCTTTTATTGTGTTTAGTGCATTTCCTATATTTCCCCGATTTCTACCGACGTTATGACTGTCCATAGCTTTGCTCAATATAAAATAACTTTGCTTGTCGAATCTTGTTTCAAACTTTGCACCCTGATACTGCTGGTAAGATGAGGCAGAAAATCCATCAATTCTGAAATCATTATCTGTCTGAGTTTTTTCGTAAGCCCTGTAACATCTGTATGAGAGAAGAGCTATGGCTCTTGCAGTTTTAATACCGTTTCTGGTGTTGTCAATTGCCATTCTTTGTGTTTCGTTGAATGCTATTCCCCATGCTGAATGTTTTGCGTTAGCTGAAATAGGAATTACAATATTGAAAACATCAGGTTCTTTAATTGCCCATTCCAGGCAAATTTGTCCACCAAGTGAACCACCGGTTACAATATGTATTTTCTTAAACCGAAGATGTTTCCTTAGAAGTATATTAGCTTTTACCATATCTCTAATTGTAACGTCAGGAAAATCCTTACCGTATCTTTTCTTTGTTAACGGGTTTATGCTTAATGGTCCGGTAGTTCCATAGCAGGAACCAAGATTGTTTGTACATACAATGAAATATTTATCGGGATCATAAAGTTTGTTTTTACCTACAAGACCTTCCCACCATTGAAGTGGATTGGAATTACCGGTCAAAGCATGAATAATCCATATAACGTTATCTCTTTTATTGTTTAATTTTCCTAATGCAGTGTAGCAAATTTCCAGTTCCGGTAGTACTGATCCCGATTCAAGTATAAATTCTCTTTTATATTTAAATTTGTATTCTCCCATAATATTCTTTAAATAAGATTAAAATACAGGTTTCTTTTAAAATCAGTATTTTGGGATTTTAGCAAAGCTTGCCCGAAGTCGGCGATTAAATCATCGAAGTGTTCGTATCCGACAGAAACTCTTATTTGAGCAGATTCTACACCTGCAGATTTTTGTTCTTCTTCGGATAATTGTTCGTGTGTAGTTGATGCCGGATGAATTGCAAGGGTCTTTGCATCACCTACATTAGCAAGATGGCTGACAAGTCTTAAATTGTTTATAAATGTTTCTGCTGCTTCTCTACCTCCTTTAATGTTAAAGTTTAACACACCGCCATAGCCATTATTTAAATACTTTTTTGCAAGTTTGTTGTAAGGACTACTATCAAGACCGGGATAATGAACTTTTTCAATGAACTCATTTGCCTCAAGCCATTTTGCAAGTTTTAGCGCATTCTCTGCCTGCCTCTCAACTCTTAGCGAAAGTGTTTCTAAACCTTGTAATAAAAGGAATGAATTAAACGGACTTATCGCTGGTCCGAAATCTCTTAAACCTTCAACTCTTGCTTTAGTTATGAATGCAATATTTCCGTGTTGTGACTCTGCACCAAATTCTTTCCAAAACCTTAGACCGTGATAACCTTCAGAAGGTTCTGTAAATTGCGGAAACTTACCATTTCCCCAGTCAAACTTTCCACCATCTATTATTACACCACCTATACTCGTTCCATGACCACCAATCCACTTTGTAGCAGAAGCGACAACAACATCTGCTCCGTGTTCAAGCGGTTTGAAAAAATAACCAGCAGCACCGAATGTATTATCAACAATCAAAGGAATTTTATGTTCTTTTGCAAATGCTGAAAATATCTCAAAATCAGGTATATTTAATCCCGGATTTCCGATCGTTTCTATATAAATTGCTTTTGTATTTTCGTCATATAACTTTTCAAAACTTGAAATATCATCTCCATTTGCAAACCTTGCTTCAACCCCCAGTCTTTTAAAAGCTATTTTGAACTGATTATATGTTCCGCCATAAAGATAAGACGTTGTAATAAAGTTATCACCTGCCTGAAGAATGTTATTCAATGCTATAAATTGTGCCGCCTGTCCTGAAGCCACTGATAAAGCAGCAATTCCGCCTTCGAGAAGAGCAATTCTTTTTTCAAATACGTCTGATGTTGGATTCATTATTCTTGTGTATATATTACCGGATGATTTCAACCTGAATAAATCTGCCGCATGTTTAGTGTCATTGAAGACGTAGCTTGAAGTCTGATAAATAGGTACTGCTCTTGCATTCGTTGCAGAATCCGGAATCTGCCCTCCATGAAGCTGAATTGTTTCGAATTTTAAAGATTGTTCTTTACTCATTTTTGTTTCCTTTCTTTTATATATTAATAATTTAATTTTTAGAAAATAAAAAACCCGTTACAGGGTAAGCTAAAATGTTACCCCGTAACGGGTCAACCTTTTTAGCGTTTTTAACGTGGCGCAATATGGCGCAAATCTCCACGTACAAATGAAAAAACCACACATTTCATTTAAAAAGAATTTATTCTGAAAAGTGTGGTTTCTCTTATCCAAGATTTTTCAGGTTAAAAACCTGCGTATCTATGTAAGGCACCGTGGTCCTGGAAGGCTCGGTTGTCGTTTTTCTTATCAGAAAAAACTCTTGATACAAATAATTATTAAAGAACTGAATTACGTTGGTGCAAATTAATTTAAATTATTAAAACTTGCAACTCATTTCCAAATTATCCTTAGAAAATGTTTTCACAGTATAGAAATTTCCTTTATTATCTCATAGTCTTTTTATTCATACAGTATTTACAATTAACCCAGTTAGATTTAATAAATATGTTATTATGTCTGAAGGAGGTCTAATACTTATCAAAAGAGGATATGCGGGCTTTGCAGACCGATGCTTTTTTGCGATTACAATAGGTTTGTAGCAATTTTCTGAAACACGAAAGATGATTTATTTGAAATGATGAAGATTTTAAAAGACAAAGCAACAATAATTGCATATTCAAATATCCAATTTCGCACTGTGATTTAATGCGATTCACAGTTTTTATCTGAGGTTGTCCCAATACTTATTATCTATTTCATCCCGCTTAAGAAATATATTATTATCTTTTAAAGCTTCCTGATATTCTTTTGTTTTATTAGGATCCTGATACCAAATAGTAAGCAAAGATTCCAGTCCGGAGTATTTACCTAAAATACTTTCCGGAAATCCAAATTTATTATGGAATACGATGCGGTAATAAGGACCATACCAAGTGAAAATATAGCCGTAATAATTACATAGCAAGCTATCAATTTTCCTCAGAATTTCCGTCCGCTCATTAACATTGTATGAATTGTTATACTGCAAGCACAAATTATCAATATTTTTGTCTTTAATACCCGCCCAGTTTGCATTACTTTTTTC
>CAIUQV010000355.1 GCA_903901375.1 uncultured Ignavibacteriota bacterium | reverse complement strand
CACCTGTTGCAACTAATATTTCAGGCAGTAGTTTTAATGCAAGATTAGAGGCCGCAATAGATTCAGAAGATTCTATTTCTGTTTTGAATATTAACGAATGGAATGAAATCAGTGGACCATGTACTATAACAGAATCAGGATGTTATACTGTTATTAAAGATTTTAGTACGGATGGAAGTTCTCATGGTATTGTAATTTCTGGTGTAAATCACGTATATCTTGATCTAAATGGTCATACAATTTCCGGAAACAGTTCTTACAGGAATTTCTCTGGAGTTTATGTAGATAGTTCTGAATTTATATTGGTATCAAACGGAACACTTTCTGCACATACTTATGGAGTTACTTTTAACGAAACAAGCAAGGGCTCTGTAAAAGATGTTGTTATAAATTCCGGATACACAGATTCTAAGTCGCCGCCGCCGCATTATATTGGTGTCAATATCGTTAACAGCGATAGAATAAAGGTTTTATGGAATGTTATTTCTCATATTGAAAAAGGTGTACAGGTTTATGGTGTAGGCTCGGCTTTGAACAGAATTGCTAATAACACTATAATCGGCGGTACATATACTACGGGAAAAACAGGAATATTGTATTATGATACTGAATTTTCTCCGTCGGACGATATCATTCGGAATAATACGATTTCAAAGTTTTTAACCGGAATAAGCGCAGATACGTTTAACGGATATCTGAACTTTACAAACAACAAAATAGAGTATTATAATTATTCTTATTTAAACACTGATTCTACGAATCAGTTTAAGAATAATGTTTATATTAAGATAATGCAATAAGTATGCGGTAATCGGATATTTTTTTGAATTATTCGGTTATTTCATATGTTATAAAAATAGTTAATAAAGTCCGATTTGTATCGGTTATTAAATTATGTAAAGGGGTTTACATGAAAAATATATTACGTGTAATAACATCATTGGTTGTGATTTTCACAATTGTAGCTCCGGCTATATCTCAGCAGAGATTATCAAAAAGAATAGATCCTCCTGCTGTTCATAAGAAATTTAAAAGAGGTGATAAACCAACTGTTCAAACGGATTTCACTCTCACAATGGCAGACGGAACAATCATAGATTGTACGCAATTTACCGCAGAAGGTACACCTCCCGCAAGCGGCTGGCCTGCAATGATTTTTTGTCATGGTTATGGTGGCTCCAAGGATGAGATGTTATCTGATGCAGAAGATTTGTCCACGAACGGATATTTTACTGTTTGTTACAGTATGAGGGGACAGGGAGAGTCAACAGGGCTTTCCAATTTAATCAGCGCTACCGAAATGGAAGATTTTGTTGAAGTAGTTAATTATGTTAAATTACAGACCGAAGTTGATGTAAATAAAGTCGGCGGAGTTGGTGCTTCACAGGGTGGTACAATTCCTTTAATGGCAATTTGTAATAATCCCGGATTGCTAGCATGCGTTATCTCTGATGTCGGAACTCCGGAACTTGGATCAGACTGGATTACTAATAATTCAGTTAAAATGACACT
>CAIUQV010000354.1 GCA_903901375.1 uncultured Ignavibacteriota bacterium | reverse complement strand
TTCGGCAATAAGATTTTTGGCTTCTTCGGTACGATTCAGGTTAGTATAAAAAGACAAAAGGTTAATTTGCGGTTCAATAAAGTTTGGGAACATTTTTTTAACTTCTAAATATCTTTCTTCTGCAGTCATAAAATTACCGGTCATGTATAGGGCAGAAGCTTCGTTGTTCATAATGGTCGGATAGTATTCCATATAATTTCTTGCCCCTTTGAATTTCTCAAGTGCTTTGTCGTATTGTCCAAGTTCAAAATATCCAACACCTCTGTAATAATCCACCGGCATCTTATTCATATCTACGGGATAATAGATTCTTGAAACATCTTTAAGTTTTCCCAGCATCTCAGTATATTTACCTTGTGCCTTCAATTTCATAGCATATAAATATTCTCTCTCATTCATGTAACTCATCACCTTAAACCATATACCTATACATAACAATACAACCCCAATTAATAACATGAATTTCTTAATATGTTGATTGTATCTTTTGATATATTCTAAATTCTGAATTCTGAATCCTGAATTGGACGAGTATCCAACTCCCATACAAATGGAAAATATCACCATCGGCCAGAAATTATCTTTTGTAAAAGACAGACACATTGTTATACACAATCCGATTGCAGAAAGGAGAAAAGGCAGGTAAATAATCTCATCTTTAGATTTCCTGTAAAGTAAAAACACTCCATAAAAGATAGGACCAGTAAAAATCAAGAACCCCAAAATGCCGTATTCAGACATAATCTCGAGAAAATCATTATGTGGATTTATTGCAGAATTTAAATCAACATTCTCGTCATTATAAAATTCGCCATTGTATGACGGATAAAGACCAGCCCAATTACCGCTACCAATACCCAAAACTGGATTCTTTTGTATCATTTTCAGTGAAGCGAGCCAAAAGCTCAAGCGGGCCTGATTTGAATAGTAATCTTTATCAAAAATACTTTTAACTGTAACTATAACGCTATTTCGTTCACTTTGGCTGTACAATTTTGTAATTGTACTTACAAACAAAGACAAGATTAATATTCCGGCAACAAAACTTATTAGCCTTCTTAAATCAAAGGTTCTGGAATAGAAGAGATACAAGATTAAAATCATTATTAAACACATAACAAATAATGATATCCATGCCATACGAGTTCTTAAGGAAATTAACATAGTTGACTGGAATGTGAGAATTAAAACCGTCAAAACTCCAAAACGTAGTTCGGTTTTACCGGAGAAATTAAAAATCCTGATTGACGGAAAATTTTCAGAACTACCCATTTTGTTTTTCAAAATCCCCAATAAAGAATATAAAGTAAACCCTATTATCGAAATAATAATTTCTGAATCTATAACTCTGTCGTTAATAAGTTTAATTCTATAACTTTGCATATATTGTTCTGAAAACAAGATGTAATATACAAAAAGAAACGTTGAAAACAGGAAAGATACGATTATTATGGCTTTTAATAAAAAATGTATTCTGTTATTATTACGTGACACATATAGGGTTAAAGAGAAAACGCCTATGTATGTTAAATATTTTAGGAAAATCGCCAAATTGTTTGTATTAATAAGCAAAATATACACATTTCTTAAGACAAATACATTGGATTTAAACATTTTGAATGAATTTTAGCAGTACATTAAAGTTATTAAAAGAGAATAAATATATTTTATTTACTCAGATAATTGATAAGATTTTCTATTTTCTTTTCTTTACAATTCTGGCAAGAACATTTAATCTTAATTATTACGGAAGTTTAGTCATTGTTTTTGCTTTTGCAAATCTGATTATTGTTCTTTTCAGTTTTGGTTTCCCAATATATCTTCAAAGGGAGGCTGCATATAATGTAACAAATTCCAGTGTATTACTTACAAAATTAATATTTTTTAATTTTTTTCTTTCTGTTCCTTATTTGTCAGTTTCGTACGCATTGTTCAGATTTCTTTATCCGGATTTCGAATATCATCTTTATTTAATCCTCATTATTATTGTTGTTATTTCTTCAGGTGAAAATCTATTATTGTCTTTTTTGCGTGGAATGAAGAAGTACAAAATCATTTTCCGGTTACTTCTCATTTCCCGGGTTATTTCAATGATATTAATAGTCATATTCTGGGCCGGCAAAAATAACAATTTAATAATTCCGGTTTTTCTTTTAGGTAATCTGTTTTTCCTTTCGATAATTGCTATTGTTTCCAGGCACTACATCAAATTTGAATATCTGTTTAAATCGAAAATAAAGGATTTTAAAATTTTAATATTAACTACTTTTCCAATTTGGTGTGCAATGTTATTCAATTTTTTGTACGATAAGATAGATGTATTTATAATATCTAAAATTATAAATTATGAGCAGCTTTCTTATTACAGTATTGCATACGGAGTATTGAAATCTTCCACAATCGCGTTTAATTTTTTACTAATCGGAGGTCTGTCAAAAGTTGTAGTATTTTCAAATAATAAAAAGGGTTTAAAGATTTTTTGGATTAAATATTCCAAGATATTGGTAATAATAAGTTCAGTTATCTTAATTTTACTGTATTTTGGTGCCGGAAATATATTAATATTGTTTTACACAGATAAGTTCTTTAACTCGGTTGACATTTTAAAGGTTTTATCGTTTGCAATTATCCCATTGTCATTGAATAATCTGACAGGTGTTATTTTAAACGGAATCGGCTTATATAAAGAAAACATGTATGTAACGATATTGGGATTTTTCTTTAATCTTACAGCAAATATTATTATCATTCCCAAATATGGAGTTTTAGGTTCTGCTTATATAACTATTTTGACGGAAATATTAATTCTTTCGGGAGATATATATTTTTTAAAGCTCAAAAATAAAATATAAAATTGGGTACATCAAACTGGCAAAATATTTCTTATGTTATCGAATTGATTAGGGCAATCAATCCAACTAAGATTCTGGATTTTGGTATCGGGTTTGGCAGATGGGGTATTCTCTGCCGGGAATTCTTAGAAGTCTGGGATGAGGGTAATTATACAGGGAAATGGAGCAGGCAAATTGACGGGATTGAAGTATTTCCCGGTTATATAAAACCCTACCATTCACATTTTTATGATAATATATTTATTACCGAAGGATACGAATGGTTAAAAAAATGTAACGATAATTATAATCTAATAATTTGTGGTGATGTAATTGAGCATTTTGAAAAGAATCTAGCGTTAGAAATAATAGATTTATCATTAAAGATGTCGGATTATGTGTTAATTAACCTACCAATAGGTGATAATTGGGAGCAGCTTGAATCAAATGGCAACAAATATGAGGAGCATAAAAGTGTCTGGCATATTTCTGATTTTAGGAATTATAAGTACAAGGTTGTTAAAACTTTTCAGGATTATACAGGAAGAAAGTTCTGTGTTATTTTGGTATCCCTCAAACCAATAAGTATTTACAGTCTTATGAAAAACAAATATGGCAGATATTATAAGATAAGAAATCTATTAAATTATAAATTAAACTTAAATAAGCTCATTGAGTATATCCGGAAATAACAAAATCAGAGTTGTATATTTCGGAATATACAATAAGAGTGATATTCTAACCGGGCCGGAAAAAGTGTGCAAGCGGGTTTTTGAAGAATACTCAAAAATATACAAAAGTTTATTTATACAATATTTTCAGGATGGAAAAAAATACGGAGTTATAAAAAAACTTTTCGGGTATGAGAAAACCACTGAAATTAACGGAAATGAAGTATTACGATTAGGGCTTTTTCGAATGCTTTATTTAATGGCTAAAATCAATCCGCAGGTAATACACATTCTTTGTTACAGCAGGTATACAATTTTCATATACTTGATAAAAATATTCAGAAAGCCAAAAATTTACTATAATTTAAACGGGATTATAAGACACGAAAACAAATATTATGGAAGCGAAGATTTAATTACAGTTTTTAAAGATATAATGGTTGAAAATGTGATAATATATTTTTCAGATAGAATATTTTATCTGTCTGAATT
>CAIUQV010000353.1 GCA_903901375.1 uncultured Ignavibacteriota bacterium | reverse complement strand
ATACCTCGGCTCATAATATTATAATTATTTTATTATTAACTCTGGTCTGAATTCGAAATGCATAGTGTCGTAGTGGTACCATTTCCCTCCCCAGACAAAACCATACTTTTCAAAAACCTCTACAATCTCAATAGGGATTTTATTCTTGTACGTCATTGATTTATCCCATTGCCAATAATCAGAGTAATCGGTATTGATATCTATAGCAATTCCAAAAGAGTGTGCGCTGTACCTATCAGTACCAGCAATCTTCCGGTAGTTAAATGTGCCCGCAGTTCTTTTAAAATACTTATGAAATTCGGACGGAAGTTTTTCGAGTTCGGCAATAACAGATTTAAACTGTTCATCAACTCCATTTACAGTGCTGACCTGAACACTTGTACCAAACCAGTTTATAGTTGTCAGGTTACTCATAACAGCTGACTTTGAATCACCATACATTTTTCTGAAAAAAGGTTCATTACGGATTCTACCGGGTTCGAAATTTTTAGCAGGGGGTATATCCCAATTGGCACCTAATGTATATTCCTGTGAAAGCATGTCTTCTATATCGGGATTATCGAGCAGGTCTTCATAAGATTTATCTTTACCGTCATCGTAAACCATTGTCGTTCCGTCTTTCCAGTATATTTTATTATTCTCTGCTTTTTCGATATAATCAGGGTATGCATTTACGAGCAACTGCATTTTATCAAGAGGTTTCCTGATTGAGTCTTTCATTGACTTTAAATCAGGCTTGTTTTCTTTAACCTGGCCGGCACTTCCCGTTTCACCGCAATTGAATGAAAGAATAAGCGGGACAAACAAAAGTATAAATATTTGTTTTAATTTATTAATCATTGTATGTTTCCTTTGTAAACATTTTTCAAGTGTTTGTTTGCAATATCGTAAAATCTATTGATTAACTTTAAAGGGGTAACTTCAAAATCCATTTTGTAGTTCGGAAAAGCCCGTGATAAATGAAGCACAATGTTCTTACCGAGAGACGACAGGTATTTACACATATTTTCGAACTCTTCTTCGTTGTCGTTTGCTCCTTTTATAAGCAGCATAGTTACTTCAAGATGTTTATTGTGTTTAACTATGGTTTCGATAGTTTGTTTAGTGGTTTCAATTTCTCCACCGCAAATCTTTTTATAGAAACCCGGATTAAAAGATTTTAAGTCTATATTAAAAGCATCCATATACTCAATCAACTTAAGAAGCGGTTCCTCGTTTATCTGTCCGTTGGATACCATAACTGTTTTAATGTCTTCAGCCTTGCACAATACTGCAACGTCGAACATATACTCAAAGAATATAGTTGGTTCGTTATATGTGAAGGCAACAAATTTGTAACCACTCTTTTTACAAATATCAACAATGCCTTTGGGCGACACTTCTTTTAGTTCCTCAAACGAAGACAAATCAAAATCCTGACTTATATTATGATTCTGGCAAAACTTACAGTCCAGATTACAACCAGTGTACCAATTGAAAGTATATCCGACCCGGGATGAAAATGGTACAGTGGTTTTTTCTCAATCGGGTCGACATGGATTGCAACAGGTTTT
>CAIUQV010000352.1 GCA_903901375.1 uncultured Ignavibacteriota bacterium | reverse complement strand
TATGATCCAAATTACGGAGTAATGGTAGTGTGATTTATCAAAACATATTGCAAGTTTTGTATTGATTTTTAACACAGTATCTACGGCATTCGATTGTTTTTTGATATCGTGTTTCTACTGATATGTAATCCCTGACGGGATTAATATGTTAGGGTGGATTTGTGTTTACTGATGTTTAATCACTGACGGGATTATCAATTTGAAATTTGAAATGTAAATTTGAAATTTAAACTTTAAAATTTAAAATGCTACTAATATGGAATCCCTATGGGATAAAATGCCTAGGTGGATTTAATGGTGGTGATGTTTAATCCCTGACGGGATTAGAAAAATAACAAACCTAGTGTGCAATGCTTACGTATTCTTTCACTTTTTCGGTTACCCATTTTTTGTGAAGGAAGTTTGTTTCGGGGTTTTCAAGGTACTGAAGGTAATCTTCTATTTTCCTGAGTGTTTTAGTTTTAATGTTCTTAAGTTTGTTCACGTTCTTTATGAATAAATCGATTTTGTTCAGTTCGTTTTCAAGTTCGCCATGTTTCCTAACGTAATGGTACAGGTTATTCACGGTCTGTTCCATTTCTTCTTCTCTGTTCAGTTCATACAGAACTATTATTTTTCTGAAGTAAAACTCGAGGTTATGGAATTTATTATCGGATTTGTTAAACTCATTTATGTAACGCAATGCAGTGGTAAAATCCTTCTGTGCGATTGAAACAGAAGTTAATGCAGAAAGTCTGTCTGTGTTTCTCGTCAGAGGATTCAGCATTGGCGAATATTCCTTTACAAAGTCTTCAGCCCAGTCAATTTCTCCGGCGTAAAGAGCAATCTTCACTATGTCGTGGAAATCGGTAAACGGGTACTGGTTTAATTTCAGAAAACTGAGTTCCTTATGTCTGAGTTTGTTTTTAACAATGTCCAGATAATGTTCGTAAAACTTATTATCGCCCTTCATAATTCTTCTCACGCAGTGCGATTGCATTTTCAGGTTGAAGTCAAGTCTTGTATCCGGAGAAAGAGCTTCGTAATTATCAATAAGGTAATTAAATGCTTTCAGATAAATTGATTCGTCTTCGTCATTCGCCAGAGCCTGTGTGATATAGAACATAAGTATTACAGGTATGTACAAAGGATCGTTTCCGAATTCCCCAATAATGGTTTTAAAATCTATTGAACTAAAGACTTTGTTAAACTTTTCCTTCGCATCGTTAAGCACCGTATGGTTTATGGATTTGTAATTGTGAGTATAGTTCATAATCATTTCCAGAGAGTAAGCAGTGAAATAACTGTTGTACTCATTGTAAATCCTGAAGCAGTTATCAAAATCGTTTGTGCTTCTGTAATAATCACTGATTGATTTCAGCATCTTAAGATACGAAGGATAATCTTTAGAGTCAGGAGGAATCAATTTATTCTTTACCAGAGAATAAAGATAATTCGTGTTTGCAAAACGTTTTCTTTCCGTAAGTTCCTCGAAAATCGTTGCAAAAAAACCAATTTCATCTTTCTCCGTGCGTATCTGAAAAAGAAATTCAAGAGCAAGTTTATAGAGTTCTGAAAGTCTGTTGTTCAGAGTGGAGGTGCTCAGGTTCTCTCCGAGATGGTCTATAATGAAATCGGATGTGAGCTGAGAATAATCATCTTTACCTTTAATATTTTCTTTAAGCAAATCATAAAAACCCATGTAGTTTCTGCCTTTAACGAAAAAAGGTGACTGAAGGAAATCACGGAATCTGTTCCAGTCTTCGTCGGAAAAACTTTCTAAAAGTCTGTTTAAGTTTTTATTCATCTGAGGTAAAGAATTTAGAATCAAACAAATATAAAATATTAATTCTGATTTATCTACATAAAAAATATACATATGAGTGAAAATCAATAAACAATATGCGGAAATACAATAATTGGGGCTATGCAAAGTGCTTAATACGAAGAAAAAAAGCGATGAACGAAAGAATAGATATTCTAACGATTTATTAGTAATGAAATTAAGGTTATAATTGGATTGTTAGCTTAAAACAAATTAAGAAAATTTGTCTCAAAATGAGAAAAAATAAGGTGCAAATATGACGAAATACTTGAAATATAAGCTTTAAACGCAATATAATATATGGCACATTAATTGAATAATTAGATGCAAAGTTAATAATTAAATTTAACGAATGAAAACATTATTAAATCTTATCGTGGGGATAAGCAAAAATAAGCTGTTTTTACTGATTGCAATAGTGCTGTGTATAAACGGAGTTGCATTTGGGCAGGCAGGGACGGTTGTTGTCGCCTGTGATTTTGGAACTGTTGCATCACCTGGGGTTTTGACGAGCAGTGCAGGTACAGTTCCAAATACCGTTTTTAATAACACACTCACAGCAGGAAGTATGTTTTATGGATTTCCTGCATCTCCAAATGGTGCTTTAATTCAGGGAGCAAACCCAGGACTTTTGAGAATTGGAACGAATACCGAACTTCAGGCACATACAGGAAATAGTGGTGAATGGTGTAAATTTGGAATTACACAATATTCACAGTCAGGAACGCTTTTTAATTATACAAGTTTCAGCGTTGTATTTGCGGGAGATAATCTTGCTGCAACAACATCCGGAGGTACAACCTGGTATTTTTTTGCGGGTGATAATACAAAAGCGGGTTCTACTTATTTTTTAACCGGGAACACAGCAGACTCCGCTATAGCTGAGGTAGGAATTGGATTAAAGTTTTTGATGAATGCAAACGGAACAGTTTCGGTTTATAATTATGATTATACTTTAAATACCGGATTGGGAGGCTGGACATCTTCACCGATTGCAACTTTAGACCAAAAGAAGAAATATAAGTTTGATATATATGGAAACGTAAGTAAAAACTCAAGCGGTTCAAGAACTTATTCAAGGCTGGGTAAAGATATTACATTATCATACGGTAAACTGGACATATACATTAATGAAAGTATTATTGGCACTCAGAATACTTTTAGCGTTGGTCATTTAGATAATACAGGGAACATGAATAAATTACAGGCACTGGCTTTTTATGGCAAAGGTGGTACGGGCAATGGATGGATATTTCTGGACGATATAAACTGTGCAGACGGTACTCCGCCAACACTGGCATATTATCCAAAACAGAATTCTACTCCGAACAATGAAATTGATTTAAGTATATTAAGCAACTGGACAAACAGTGAAACGGGTGTTGGGGGAACTTCACCGACTGCCGGAGCTTTTGCTGTTAGTTATACAACATGGATTATAAGGAATTATACAAATAACGCATCGGGAACGACATATAAGTTTGCTTCAAATGTAGACATATCAGCAGGTGTTGACTCTGAAATTATGATTGGTGACGCAGGGAATACTTCTACCGTTAGAATTCCTTCGGGTGTTACTCTGGCGGGTCCTGTGGATGTATTAACATACGGTGATTTAGTGATAGAAACTACGAATCAGCCGACTATAAGAACGACCGGTACTAACAGTATCGTGGAATACACTCAAACAAGCAGTTCAACAGTGACTTATCCGCAATACTATAATTTAAAAATAGTATCGGGAACAAAAACACTTGGTGCTAATTATGTGGTTGACGGCAGAACGACAGTTTGCAGCGGTGCAGTTTTAGTAGTTCCGTCGGCTTGCAAACTTGCAGGAATAGTGGACGTGAATGATAATGGAGAAATTGAAGTGAGTAACACAACAATACCGACTTATGGAACATTAGGTTCAAACAGCACAGTGAAATACAGCGGTACGACTGCACAAACAATTCCTACATCTTTAACTTATGGAAATTTAAAAATCAGTAGTTCATCTATTGTAACAATTGACGGAACGAGCGGGAACACTGTTAATGGAACATTAACTCTGGAATCAGGTTCATTATCAATTGGTTCGAATGCACTTTATGTTAACGGTGCAATTTCTAAAACAAGCGGCACAATTACAGGCGGTACAACATCTGACATAGTGTTTGGAGGTTTGGGTTCCAATACAACGCTTCCGGCAGTAACTAACGGGTTACGCAATCTTGAGATTAACAGAGCGAACGGAATAACGCTTGGTGCTGCAAATTCACTTAGCGGTAACTTAACTCTTACAAGCGGTACTTTAACAGACGGCGGATATACATTATCTGTAGCAGGAAATATTCTCGGAACGGGAACACATACAGGTACAGGAAAAATAAGTATGACAGGAACCGGAAAAACAATATCAACAGCTTCTTTAGGTAACTTTGAGGTGAATAGTGCAGGTTCTGTAAGTCTTAATGGAACACCATCTTTCAACGGTGCATTTATAATGACAAATGGTACACTTTCAATCGGTTCGAATTATCTGTTATTAAAAGGTACTGCTTCCAGAACGAACGGGACTGTAACAGGTTCTTCATCTTCCAGATTATTCGTAACAGGTGCAGGAGCACTCGGAACGGTACAGTTCACAGAAGGAAGCAAAGTACTAAAACATTTATGGATTAACAGGACAACATCCGGTTCTATGACAATCGGAAGTTATTTAGTTGTTTCTGATACTTTGACGCTTACTGAAGGAATAATCAACAGTAATACAATTTCGGATTCGATAACACTTGGAACAGGAATTAATACTCCAGGTTATCTTAATTTTTCTCAGAATACTAACTATACAACCTGGGTAAACGGTAAACTACAGAGATATATACCTGTTGGCGCAGGAAATAACAATAATAATGCAATAGTATTTCCGGTCGGATGCGCTTCCAAATGGGGCGGAGCAAGACTAATTTATTCAGCAACTAATGGAACGACTTCTGGAGGAACGTTATCTGCAGTATTTACTTTGGGTGATCCGGGTACACATAACACTGCCGAATCGATACTTGATGCAGGAGGTTATATTATTGACAGGTATTCAAAACACGCATACTGGACTGTTAAAAATAGCGGTACTGCGGGTACTTATGAAATTAACATTGATGCATACGGATTTCCGGGTGTCAATAATGAAGTGGAAGGGACAAAAAGACAAAATCTTAGAGTTCTTAAAAGACAGGATGCAAATTATGACTGGGTACTTGAAGGAAGCCATTCATCCGGTAACGGAGACCAGACAAGATGGACTGCAAAAAGAACAGGTTTGACTGCATTCAGTGATTTCACGCTCGGTGCTTGGTCAGTAGAAAATAATCTGAGTGATTCACCACTGCCTGTAAGTTTGCAATCGCTTACTTCAACAGTTGCAGGAAGAGACGTGAAAATCAGCTGGACTACTTCCGCAGAAATTAACAATGCAGGGTTTGAGATACAGAGAGCAGAATTTAGAAGTGAGAATTTAGAATTTAGAAAAGCAGGATTCGTTGAAGGTAAAGGTACAACGAACACACAAACAACATACACTTTCAGCGATTCAAAGCTTAACACAGGAAAATATAAATACAGACTGAAACAGATAGATAATAACGGTAACTTCGAATACCATAACCTTAATAATGAAGTTGAAGTATCAGCACCTAAAAACTTCGAACTGAGCCAGAACTATCCGAACCCGTTTAATCCGGTAACAAAGATAGATTTTACGATACCCGTTGACAGTAAAGTTAACATTATCATATACGACATAACCGGTAAAGAAATAAGCACGTTAATGAATGAGAGTAAAACTGCAGGATACTATACATCGGTATTCGATGCATCACGACTTTCAAGCGGTGTTTATTTCTACAGAATTACAGTAAAAAATAACATAAAAGATTTTAGCAGCATGAAGAAAATGATGTTAATCAAGTAGTTTTATACCCCCACATTTAATATTGTTTCATTAAATGAAAGCGGCTTTGAAAAAAGCCGCTTTTTTTATAGCAGATATTCGATAAATTGTTTTATCGTTTGTCTCATTATGAGACTTATAGTCTCATAATGAGAAATAAATTTAGGTTATTTTTATGTAAACATCATTTCCTTTCTTTAATCACTGATTAATAATTGGTACGTAAATTGCTTAATATAGCCTAAGGTTCAATTTGTAAAACCAATTATTATGAGCAATATTTTTTATATAAAAAACTATACCGGTATAAAAAATCTGCTGATGGCTTTGACATTAGTATTTATTCTGAATGTCACTTTATATTCTCAGGTTGCTTTCAATTTTGGTCAGTCCGGCGGTACTTTAACTGCCAACGGTTCATACGGAACCAATCCGGCTATTTTTAGCAGATATCCAACGACACCAACAAACATTTCGTTCTTTTACGGACTTTCTGCGAATGCAAACGCAGTCTTAAAAGGCTCTAATAATGGTCTGATACGCCTTGGAGATTCCACAGAAGCTCAGGCTTCTGCGGGGAATGGTGCAACGGAGTTTTGTAAATTCGGAATTCAAAGGTATTCTGCACAGGGTACTATGTTCAGTTATACAAAATTCGACGTTGTGTTTGCAGGGGACAGCCTTGCAGGTACAACATCAAATTCGGGAATATGGTATTTCTTTGTGGGAGACGGCGGAGTTTCAGACCAGTTTATGAATCAAAACAGTCTTACTTATAACGTGCTTGAATGCGGTGTTGCGCTTAAATGGACTTATACAACGAACGGCGGACTTACATTTGCTTATTACGATAATGTTACAGCCGGATGGGTTAACGTTACGAATTTCACGTGGGAACAGAAGAAGAAATATTCTATAGAAATTTATTCGAATGTAAACAGGACATCAACGAATTCATACACAAGGCAGGGAATTCCTGTTTCACTTGCACCGAAAAAAATAGATGTGTGGGTTAATAACATAGAGATTGCAGCAGGTTTAAACGTTGCACAGTATGACAATCAGACAAACGATTTTAAAAAGACGGATTCTTTCTGCTGGTATGGCGAAGGCTCAAACAATGCATGGATTTTCGTCGATAATGTGAACTGCTATGATACTCCTTTGATAACCTATGCCTACTATCCGAAAATGCCTGCCAATAATACTACCGTTGACCTTAGTCTTCTTTCAAACTGGACTGATAAACGCGACGGTTCAGCGGGAAATCAACCTTCAGGTTTCAGTGCAAACTATTCCACATGGTACATCAGAAATTATGCAAGTACGACGGGAGTGACTTATTCATTATCTTCGGGGAATATAGATGTTTCGGGTGGATTCGATTCCGAAATAGTTCTGGGAGACAGCGGACAGGCAGCTGTTTTCAGGATACCTTCCGGCAAAAGCTGTCTCGGGGATTTAGATGTTATGCAGCATGGCGATCTGATTATTGAAACATCTGTTCTTCCCAGAATAAGAACGACGGGTATAAACAGTACTGTGGAATACAATAACGGAAATCTTAACATTGAGTATCCGATTTATTATAATCTTAAAATACTGTCTGGGTCTAAATCGCTTTACAATAATTTTCTAATCGATAATGTTACAACAATAGGTAACGGAAGCAACGCAACACTCCTGACTATTCCGCCGACATACAGCATGACAGGGACTGTTGACGTTATGAACAATGCAAAACTGCTTTTGCAGAATACGATATATCCCAGACTGGGTACACTTTCTACAGGAAGCACTGTTGAGTATAATGTGTTTAATAAATCGATGCAGTCAACTCAGGCAGGTGCAGTTTATGCAAATCTGATAATTAACAATTCAGGCGGAGTGGCTCTTGGTGGTGATAACACAGTTACAGGAACATTAACGATGACTTCCGGGAATCTGGAACTTGGAGCTAACACATTAACAATTACGGGTAACATTACAGGCAATGGCGGAACATTTTCAGGTTCACCTTCTTCAAATTTAACAGTTTACGGAACAGGTGCACTGGGAACTCTTAACTTTACAAGCGGAAGCAGGACACTAAACAATTTTACATTTAACAGGCAATCTTCCGGTTCTGTAATTCTTGCCAGTCCGCTTAATGTTACAGGAACGCTTAACTTAACTAACGGAATCATTAACTGCAGCACTCTTTCAGATTCCATAACACTCGGTACGAGTTCTGCTTCACCAGGTACACTTTCATTTTCCCAGTCAGGACCGAATTATACAAGCTGGATAAACGGAAAACTGCAAAGATACGTTGCCGCAGGAACAGGCACAATACTTTTTCCGGTGGGTTCTTCAACTTACTGGGAAGGAGTGAAACTTATATATTCGGGCAACACATCCGCCGGCGGTTCTTTATCAGCAAGGTTTACACTCGGCGACCCGGGAAATAACAATACAGGTAATATAGATGATAACGGCTACATCATAGACAGGTATTCAAATTATGGTTACTGGACGATTAAGAACAATGCTGTTGCAGGAACGTATGAAATAAACCTTGATGCTTATAACTTTGCAGGTATAAACGGAGACATAACTGATACAAAAAGACAGAACCTTAGAATATTGAAGAGAAGTGATGCAACTGCTCAATGGGGGATGGAAGGAATTCATCTTGCAGGCAGCGGTAATGCATCGCAATGGACTGCCAAAAGAACAGGTCTTTCAACGTTCAGTGAGTTTACTTTAGGGTCAAACTCAGCAGATAATAATCTGAATACTCCTTTACCGGTGAGGCTTCAGGCATTTCAGTCGCAGATTAAAGGAAGGGAAGTTATTCTGCAATGGATAACATCAACTGAAATTAATAATGCTGGGTTTGAGATACAAAGAGCCGAAATTAAAAGTCAGAATTCAGAATTTAGAAAAATAGGATATGTAAATGGTAAAGGTACAGCGAACACACAAACAACATACACCTTCAGCGATTTAAAACTTAACACAGGGAAATACATATACCGTTTAAAGCAGATAGATAACAACGGAAACTTTGAATATTTCAATCTCAACAGTGAAGTTGAAATCGGTTTACCTGCGAAGTATGAACTCAGCCAGAACTATCCTAATCCATTTAATCCTGTTACAAAGATTGATTTTGCTTTGCCGAATGACAGCAAAGTACAGATTGTAATTTATGATGTTGCAGGAAGGGAAGTGAGAACACTGATGAACGAATATCGCACCGCAGGATTCCATACCATAAGCTTTGACGCAGCAGGACTAACCAGCGGAATGTATGTATACAGGATTCAGGCAAAGTCTTCAGCCTCAGAATTTTCAAGCACTAAAAAACTAATGTTAATTAAATAGTACTCTTCGATTTAGAAATAAATCATTAAGATTAAAAAGGCTCCTCTGCCGGGAGCCTTTTTAGTTTTCATTACTTGCTAACCGCATATTATAATTGATAGTAGACTACCGAATAATTATCTTTGTACATCTCCGAGTTATACTGCCTAAATCTCTTCAGACACGGCATTATGACCGATAGGGTAAATGCGGAAACAGATTTGCCTGCCGGCTTTGCAAAGGAGATAAGTATAAGGGATTGTATCGCTTATTCTGCAAAGCGGTACATTATATAAATTAAACATTTGATATTTATGCGGATTTTATCCC
>CAIUQV010000351.1 GCA_903901375.1 uncultured Ignavibacteriota bacterium | reverse complement strand
GTGAATGGATAGATAAGATAATAAATTTAGGATACACGGATATATTCAGGGAATTCAACAAAGACCCTGACTGGTACACATACTGGGATGTTTTCACACGGGCAAGGGAAAGGAATGTGGGATGGAGAATAGATTATTTTATGGTATCGAATGATTTCAAGAAGAATGTAGTTAATGCAAAGATTCACAACGATGTGTACGGAAGCGACCACTGTCCTATTTCTATTGAGATAAAGAATAAAAAAGGTTAACTGCAATTTGCAATTAACCTTTTTCAAATTCCATTAAGCCAGACCAAAAGAGTTTATACTCTTTTCATCTCCTCAAGTTTTTTCCTGACTTCATTCAGTTCTTTATTGATATCGTCGTATTCTTTTTCAAGTTCAAAATCACTGTCGCCGTTTGAGTCGAATAAAAGATTATCTTCTTCTATATGGTGCGGAGTTCTGACAGGTCTGTTGTTTTTCCAGGTATCAGTAAACACCTTAACACCTTTAACAATACCTGCGAAGGCACTGATAGTATCGAATATCGGCGGTTCGGCTTTTCTGAGAATTCTGTCTTTGAAGTTAATAATATCGTCAGTAGCATTACCTAATTTCTCAACGGTCTTTTTAACGTACACAAAATTCTCATCCACTTTATCTGATACCTTATTAATCTTCTGAATCATTGTACGGGTATCTTCTATAAGCGGGTCCACACTCGTTTTGAACTTATTGATATCTTCCTGAAGACCGTCAACTCTTACCATTAATTGCTTAACGTATTTAGTTAACGATACAACAGTGATGATTAATGCAATAAAAAGAATAATCTGAATAATGACAGAAACAATATTTAATATCTCTAATGTCAATTCTTATAATAATTAGATTTCAGTTCCTTTGGATTTCTCGTCTTTGTAAGCGTCGATACCGGCTTTGAAAGCATCCTTAATCCTGTCGGTTTCCATGGATATTTTATCTTTTGCGGAACCGAATTTATCAGTAGCTTTAATCTTTGCCTCACTCAGAACTGAATTGGCATCATCGAGTAAGTTGTTTGCTTTCTCTTTTGCTTCTCTGATAATCTGTTCGGATTTTTTCTTACCGTCATTGATTAAATCACTTGCCTTTGACTTTGCAATTTTCATGTATTCGGCAGAATCATCGAGGAACTCATCTTTCTTGATTTTGATATCGCTTCTGAGTTCTTTGCCGGATTTTGGAGCGTACAATAATGCTACCACAGCTCCTACAATACCTCCTGCTAAAAATCCCATCATCAGACCTTTAGCCATTTTATTTTCTTCCATTTTTAACTCCTTGTATTTAATTTAATATTAATCAATACTTATGCGGTAATTACAATTCATATTAGCCTTATAATTACTGTTTAAGTCTTGTTTAAAATATCAATATATTAAAGATTAATCAATATATAAAATAATCATTGGCAAAATGAGTATATTATCAAATAGCCCGAAACTCTTAAAACAGGTTAAAACTGAAAAGGAATTGTTAACTTCAGGTTGAAACTTCTGCCTGGGTTCATCGCAAAACTTTTAAATCTGCTTAAATGATCCACATATTTCTTATCCGTAAGATTATCCACACTGAAATCAAATGAAATTACAGACTTCGAAGATGCAATGTCCACCCCTATTCCGGCATTTAAAAGCGTATATCCATCGGATGTTGTTTCCAAAGGGTCAACCCTATCCTGAGCTGAAACAATCTTTGCTGAGAATTTAATGTATGGATTGTAAAATTTACCGATTTGCTGTTTCTGAAATTTCACCTCAAGTATATTTTTCATTGGAGGAGTAAAAGGCAATGAATTATCAGTTGCAGTATTTTGCGTAAATACGTAATCGCCGTTTAAAGAAAACAAAAGATAATCGGCAGGCTGAAACTGAAAAGAATATTCTATTCCCCTGAAAGTACTTTTATCCTGCTTTATGTTATAAACAGGAAGTCCGCTTACAGTATCTACAATGTTTGAAGGCGAAGGATAAATGAAATCGTTAACTACATTATTAAACAAAGAGATTTCAACATTCAGCTTCTTAAACCTTGCACGTATTCCGGCATCTATATTCAATGATGACTCGGGTAATGGTGTCGCATCAGGATTCTGTGTTATGATTCCTTTTTCAACTCTGTTTGTTCCTTCGTGGACTCCATCCACATACAACTCAAACTCAGATGGCGCTCTCCATCCTTTTCCGATATTCGAGAATATATCTATCATTTCAACAGGTCTGTAAACGATACCGAACGAACCTGACAAGGCACTGAAATTAATACTCCGTGGATTAATATCTTTTGTTATAGTACCATTTGAACCGGTTTCCATTATTGTGTATTCGATATTATCCTTTTTTGAATCAAGCCTCAGCCCTGCAGAAACTGTAAATTTATCAATATTATATTTTTCAAAACCATAGATACCAAAACTGAAGGAATTGTAATCAGGAATAAGTTTTTCTATGCCAAGACTCTTATTGTTCATACCTGTAAATGACAGTCCTGCAGTTCCGGAAAGATATTTATTCAAATCATTATGCAAACGTAAGTCAAACTGAAAATTCTTAAGCTGCCAGTTTAAGTTTGGAATATCTGCCTCTTTGTCACTAACGCTTTCGAATTCTTTTCTATTATGAAACTGATAAGAAAAAATTGACTCCAGATGAAACTTCCGGCTGATGTTGAAATTACCGCTTAATTCAAACTGGTTTGTATTTAGTTTCTGATTCCCTGTAGAAAATGGATCTTCAGTGTGCATTTGCAATTCCCTGTTAAAAGATTCAAACCCGGCATCGATATATCCGAAACTTCCTCGGTAACCGATGGAAATACCTCCCTCAATTTCATTCGTTCCGCTGTTGGATAATTTACCTCCATAAATAGTATCTTTAACATCGGAGTTTAATGTATTTACTAACAAAATCCCTTCAGGAGTATTTACATCACCGGACTTTCTGAGCCCGAAATGTCCTTTTATTCCGAAATTCTTTAACCCGATTCCCAGAGTAAGATTGCCGGTCCCTTCATTATTCACTGTAAATCCGCCAAGGTCTAAATCTCCGTAAATAATTTTCTTCTCATTACCCGAAAACTGTAGTTGTTTGGAAATAATATTAACAACACCTCCAATACCTTCAGAGCCATAAAGTAAACTTGCAGGACCTCTTAGTATTTCTATTCTGTCTAAATCATACAAACTTATTTCAGGTGAATGTTCATCACCCCATTGCTGTGATTCATGTTTAATGCCATCGTGAACAATTAAAACACTGTTCGAGGATAGACCTCTTATAACAGGCTTTCCGATACCTATACCCGTAGATATAGTATTTACCCCCGGAATATTTTCGATAGTTGAACTAAGATTGTGAGAGCGCTCCTGCGAAAGAGCTTTTGAATTCAGAGATGACAGAGAAAATGTACTTTGAGAAATATCCTGTGCTTCGAATGAACTTGTAACATCTATCGTAGAAGTTTCAATCAGGCTCGACTCCAGTTTAAAGTTAAGGTTTATAACATCACTCTTTACATCTATCAGTTCACTTGCAGAAATATAACCTGTTTTACTGATTATAATATTATATAAACCGTATGGAATATCCTTAAAACTGAATTCACCTTTTATGTTTGTATAAACCGAAATACCCGGTTCTACGATAGTAACTTTAACGTTGCTTAAGGGTTTACTTTCTGAATCGGTAACAAACCCTCTTAATTCCCCTGTTAATACTTCAGCTGATAAAATATTAACGTATAACAGCATAGCTATAATTATTTTATACATAATCTATTTTAATTTAAAATAAAAGTGGAATAAATGTCAGAGCTATACTATTGGAGGTGCGCGGTCGGGATAATAATATGATGAATAATTTTGTATTAATGCTGCGGCGTAGTCTGGAACTGAGTTACGCTGAGCTTCGGCAGACCTGAATGAGAATGCCAATGCAGATAATACCGGTATTGCGGAAATCGTTGTGCTTAACACACATACAGGACATTCATCGTGAGAGTTGAAATCAGCATGATGATGAATCACATCCATTTCCATAAGGAAAAGGAAGGCTAATCCTGCAAATAACGATATCAGTATTTTATAATAGCGGTTCATTGAATTTATAAATACTAAAACATACAGTTGATTTAAAATGTTCCTTATTACTGACACAAAAGATATAGCCACTAAAGAAAGCATTCAGCACGAAAAGTCATTCATTTTTGAATTTAATCTTAAGTTTAAAATTCTGATATTTATGAACATAATTTTAGAAAACAAATCGTTTATATGAGCAAACTTTCAGATAAATTAGACCTCAAGAAAGATTTCCCTACTACGTCTTTTGATGAATGGAAAAAAGCTGCTGAAAAGGACCTGAAGGGTCTTCCCTTTGATAAAAAACTAATCACAAAAACCTATGAAGGAATAGACCTCCAGCCAATTTATACGGATGAAGATTTAAGCAATAATCCTCTCGTGAACAGTTTTCCCGGGTTTCATAATCACGTACGCGGGAACAAAGCGAAAGGCAACGTAGAAAACAGCTGGCTTGTATCACAGGAACTTCCCTATTACAGTCCGGAAGAATACAACAAAGCTTTAAAGTATGACCTGCAAAGAGGACTTTCGACAATTAATTTTAAACTTGACAAAGCATCACTGCTTTCAAAAGACCCTGATACTGCGGGCGAAAACGAAATCGGTTCAGGAGGCACTTCAGTTTCAACTTACGAAGACATTGAAACCTGCTTTAAGAATGTAGATTTATCAAAACATCCATTGTTAGTTAACGGTGGTTATTCTGCATTACCCGTGTTTTCACTTTTTATATCTTATTTCAAAAAGACAGGAATTAACCTTAAGAAGATTAATGCAACATTCTTGTCAG
>CAIUQV010000350.1 GCA_903901375.1 uncultured Ignavibacteriota bacterium | reverse complement strand
GGTAATTTAAGTTTCTTCAGGACTATTGTACCTTTAGATGCTCTGATAATTTCGTTGTTAAGATTAAAAGATAAATCATCGCCAAACTTAAGGTTTTCATTACTGAAAATCTCATAAGTATTGTATCTGCTTTCGATTAACTTCTGCTGGAAAACAGGTTCACTAATTTCAGTTAGGTTCTGAGATGGCAGCTTTGACAGGGTTTCATAATCATCTGATACGTCAATTTGTTTAGCGTATATTTCGTAATTGCCATTACGTACAACTTTAAGGATGAGTCCGGGGACTTCTGCAAGATAAAGCATAGGTGCACCTTTGTAACCGGGTTCATCTGTATAATATACTTCGATTTTATTGGACCTGATGTTCAATACAGATTTCATGCAATGGTATCCGAGAATTTCCGGATACTCGTGAACAATTTCCTGTGAAGTTTCGGAGTAGTTCTTTCTGAACACATAAGTACTGTTTTCGGAGTTTGAAAGAGTCTGCACGGTCTGTTTATTAACAAAATCTACGTATTGTTTTTCCTTAACAAGTACAGGTCTGGTAATACGCATTGATTCCTTGGATATGTAAACAACGATAGAATCTGATTTGCTGTCTTTGCCGTCCTGCCTGATACCATAAGTGATTCGCATTTGCGGGAAAGCTACGTGGGATATGAAGACCAGTAATATTAGGGATAATATGTATTTCATAATAGATTTTTTGTTTAGCAAAATTATGTTATTCAGGTTTTAAATTCTATGGAAAAGAAAGGGAGGGGGGTAGTAGGGATTAGGCGATAGGGTTTAGGCAGCATGAGTGCAATTATATATTATTATTACAACCCACCCCGCCCTGCGGGCACCCCTCCAGGGAGGGGGATTCAAAGAGATTGTTGTTTACGATAGGGATATTGTTTCCGACAAGAATGTCGGAACTACATCTAACCCCGTCTTGCGGGAACCACTCCATGGAGGGGATTCAAAAATACGAAACGAAAAGGTTTATTTAATCAGGAGGAGTTTTTTGGTGATTGATGCGTTGTTAGTTGATAGTGTGTAGAAGTAGATGCCGGAAGGGAGATTTTGGGTATTGAAACTGATGTTGTGTGTACCAGGATTCAGATAGCTGTTTAAGAGAAGGGCGACTTCCCTGCCCTTTATGTCATAGATTTTTAAGGATGTGTGGGAGTGTTTACTGATTGTGAATCTGATGCTGGTTGATGAATTAAAAGGGTTTGGATAGTTCTGGTATAAGTGGAAATCCGGTTGCAGGAGTTCGTTATTGTTTACGTATATTGCAGAGCCGTTTACTAATTTTATGATTAACGAGTTGTCACCGCAGAGCCATCCCCTGTTAGCGTCAAGAATATCCATACCGAAAATTCTCAGTGATTTTGATACTGAGACAAACTTCCAGGTTGTTCCGCTGTTTGTTGTCCTGTACAGTTTATCGTAAGTTAATAAGTACCCCGTGTTTTGATTTAAAAACTTAATGCTGTTTATATTGTTAAAAATTGTTGACTGTACTATCCAGGAAATTCCGCCGTCAGTAGTTTTTTTAATTACTGATGTTGTGTCAACATTTGAAACAATCCAGCCAGTCTGAGAATTAATGAAACTGTAATCTGAAATAACATCCGGGCTGCACTGAGTCCAGTTATATCCGCTGTTTGAAGTTTTAAAAAGATAATTATTATTCATTCCGAATCCGTTCTGAGAGTCAAAGAAGTCCGATTTGTGTATATTTTCAGTATTAGGAATAACAGACCAGTTTAATCCGCTGTCAACAGTTCTGAAAATACTATTATCTGCAAAAGCCCATCCGGTAAGGGTATTCAGAAAGCTAAAGGAATACACTTCGCCGGGATGGTCGAACATAGAATTCCAGTTGGTTCCGAAATTTGTTGTCTTATAAACCGTTCCGCGACCTGCGATTGAAAAGCCAGTATTTGCGTCTGCGAATTGTGTGTAATGAATGTTTAAAGATGCGGAGTAAACATCGTAAGTCCAGTTAGTTCCGCCGTTTGTAGATTTCCAGTTTGAAGAATTAAGTCCGCAGCTCCATAATTTAAGAGAATCTATGCACTGAATTTTCAGTAGAACATTGTTATACTTTCCGAGCAGTGTATCAAAATTCGTGTTGCTTCCTGAAGACTTATAAATCCTGCTGTAATTATCACCGAGATAAAAATAGTTTTCATTTATGAAATACGATGAGCGAAATCCTCCACCTGCGAGAAAAGTAAACCAGTTGGTACCTCCGTTTGTTGATTTGATAATCTTCAGCGGAGTTGTGATATATCCGGTATTACCAGACGAGAAATAGATGTTGTTCGGTTTTTCGGTACTCACAGAAGAATGCGACTCTGTCCAGTTAATGCCGCCATTAGTAGTTTTCATTGCATATAAATAATCAAACCTTTTTCCTGTGCACCAGCCTGACTGGGCATTAATGAAATACATATTACTTATTTCGAATGCGTCTACGGATGTATTGTAACGGCTCCAGTTAATTCCTGAGTCAGTAGTTTTGAAGATAAACGAATAATTTGAAGTAAGGTTAATGGAGCTTACGAAACCAGTCTGCGAATTTAAAAAGTAAACGGAAGTGAACCTGTGAGCTGTGTCAGGATTTACGAAAGACCAGTTCAAACCGGAGCTGGTAGTTTTCCCGATAAAAGATTCGGAAGC
>CAIUQV010000349.1 GCA_903901375.1 uncultured Ignavibacteriota bacterium | reverse complement strand
TCACGGCGATTCCGTTGACGTACTTCCGAAAGGTTTCAAAATTACCGCTAAAAGTTCAAACGGACATATCAGCAGTTACGAAAGCGCTAAAGAAAATATTTATGCTTTGCAGTTTCATCCTGAAGTAAATCACACTCAAAACGGATTACAAATCTTGAAGAACTTTGTTTTTGGAGTCTGCAATGTTAAAAATCTCTTTAAAGCCGGTTCTTTCATTCAGCAGAAGACATCAGAAATTAAAAACACCGTTGGTAACGATTATGTCATCTGTGCATTAAGCGGAGGAGTTGATTCTTCAGTTGCGGCTGTGCTAGTTCAGAAGGCAATTGGTAAAAAGTTAATATGTGTTCATATAGATAACGGACTGATGAGGAAGAACGAAAGCAAGGTTATAGTTGATTTATTCCGCAAACATTTTAAGTTTAATCTTATATTCGTCGATGCGTCGGCATTATTCCTTAAAAGATTAAAAGGTGTTATAGACCCCGAAAAGAAAAGGAAAGTAATCGGTAAAACATTCATAGACGTATTCGATGCCGAAGCAAAGAAACTCAGGAAGAAAAATATTAACATAAAATACCTTGTGCAGGGGACTTTATATCCGGATGTGATTGAATCTGTATCCTTCAAAGGACCTTCTGTAACCATCAAGTCGCATCACAACGTCGGCGGACTACCCGCAAAGATGAAACTTAAACTCATTGAGCCTTTCCGTGAGCTTTTCAAAGATGAAGTCCGTAATATCGGTTATAAACTCGGACTTCCAAAGCAGTTCATCAGCCGCCACCCTTTCCCGGGTCCCGGACTTGCAGTAAGAGTGTTAAGCGATTTAACAAAATCCAAACTCGACCTGCTCCGCGAAGTGGACAATGTATTCATAAACGAGCTTTACAACTTCAAACTCTATGATAAAATCTGGCAGGCATTCGCAGTACTGCTTCCCGTACAGTCAGTCGGAGTAATGGGTGACGAAAGAAGCTACGAAAACGTAGTCGGTCTCCGTGCCGTAACATCTACAGACGGAATGACAGCCGATTTCTTCCAGTTTGAAAAAGAATTCCTCACTACCGTATCGAATAAAATCATAAACTCAGTAAAGGGTGTCAACCGCGTCGTTTACGACATCAGCTCAAAACCCCCCGCTACAATAGAGTGGGAATAGAAGTTTTTATTACATAAACAAAGCGGGAGTTGATATTATCTCTCCCACTTTCTTATTTAAACTGCTTTATTATTTATTTCAGCATCAGCATCTTTTTCGTTTCGGAATAATTATCCGCGCTCAATGTGTAAAAGTAAACACCACTTGGTAAAGCATTGCCGTAATCGTCCCTGCCGTTAAAACTTATATCGTATCTTCCAGGCTGCTGTATTGTGTTAACGAGACTTCTTATTTGTTTACCTGTTATATCAAATATCGTTAGCTTCACAAATCCTGCTTTTGGTACATTATAACTAATCGCCGTACTCGGATTAAAAGGATTCGGATAGTTCTGCATCAGTTTATATTCTTTTGGCACAGTTTCATTTCCTTCAACATTAAGTGCAAGAGGACTTTTGTTTAATCTCCATATCTTGCCCGATGCTGCCGATGCTACAATATACAACTCATTGTACTGGTCAACTCCGAATGATGTGAGTGCTATCGATTTTTGTG
>CAIUQV010000348.1 GCA_903901375.1 uncultured Ignavibacteriota bacterium | reverse complement strand
ATCTTAATAAGTTTCAGACGGTTAGCGTGTGTATTTTGAATGTTACCGTCTTTCAGGTTAAGGTTTTTCCTGTAATGAATTCCCATAACCCTGCTGGCATTTTCAGTCTCAGTTTTCCGTGTTTTTAAATTACCTCTTGTACTTAATTCACCCTTAGTTAAATCAACAATACCGACTTTTTTACCATCTTTGATAAGTTTAATAGCAGTTCCCGCAGAAGTTATTTCAATATCATCGGGATGAGTAGCTACGAATAAAGCATCTAATTTCAATTCTTCCGTTTTAATTGCAAAGTTCTTAATATACTCAATCTTAAACTTTGATTAAATTTAAAAATACCATTAAAGCAGGAGCTTGAGTTTACTGAAAACTCCTTTATTCTGTATATCCTACAGTCTGTGCAAGTATTATTTTCTGGTTTTCTTTCAAACCCATCTCTTTTGCAAGTGCCTCTTTATCAACCCACGCCCTTATTACTGTTCCAAGACCTGCTGATGTACAGTAGAGATAAACGTTCTCGCCGATAAATCCTGCGTGAGCTCCGGAATATACTTCTTTATCGGAGCCTTCTTTCAGTTTTGAGTAATCTGCGACATAAACAAGATTAACGGGGGCAGTGTATACGAAATCCTGCTTACCAGCGAATTTCCTTAAATCTTTATCAGTTACCGGAATGAGTGAATGGTCATCTGCGGAATACATATATGTACCGTTTTCCATTATGACGTAAACATCCATAGCTCTTGTGTCGTTGGCAGTAGGTGCAGTTCTTTTTCCGGACTCATCCCTGCTGATTCCAAATGCAGCCCATAGAAGGTTTGACAATTCCTGATCGGAAATTTTCTTAGATGATATATTCCTTGAAGAATGTCTTTTGTTCAGAGCCTCCATCAAAGGCATTCCGCCAGACTTTTCGGGAGGTAATAACTTAATACTGTTCTGCGGAATAATTTTCTCAGAATCGCTTCTGCTGATGCTTTTTATTCCGAAAGATAAAAATGTTATTGCCATAACAATAACTGAGGTGAAAGTAATTATTTTAATCATAATAATCGGGTATTTGGTTAATGCAATTTAGCAAGTATAAAGCTTTCTTTAAATGTAATAAAAGCACCGTTAAGGTTACAAACCGGTGCTTTATTATGGCAGGGGGTATTATGTTACACGTTTAAAAATGAAAAATGGATACGGTTATCATTGTACAATAACGAATGACAGGAAAACTCTTCAGAATCGTACCTTTTTTCCACACCTGCGGCAAGCCCTTTGAATTCTTTATGTTTTGCCTTGCCAAGTTTTTCGAGCTCTGATTTCAGCAGTCCTGAAGCATCGTCCATCTGAAGACTACTCTCATTCTTATTCCTATGATGAATTTCAATCGCCGCTGACTTCAGAAGTTTCGGGAAATACTCGCTGTAAATATCTGTTCTGTTGAATATTTCTATACTTATGATTTTATCTTCGGTAAACATCGCAAGTCCGTTTGCGTTTTCGTAGCAATGAAAGTGTTTTATGAAAGTATCATATTCCTCCTGTACAGACTCAATTATTTCAGAGAGGTCTGAAGTGTCGGACTTCCTGCTGTACCTTGCTTCATAATCTCCCACGTTAGCCCAGACTTCACCCTGATCGGAATAATAACTTCTACCAGAATTTAGGTTTCTGTTCACATTAATGTTCTTTTGTTTCCTTAACATTGCAGGAGCAATATAATCCGGTTTGGAAAACTTTTCAGACTTGTGCCTCCATCTGCCCTGCTCAATGCAGCTTACAGTAATATCTGCATTTTTGTCAGGTTCAAGAAGCACTGAAGTATTAAGTACCCTGTTTTGCTTCGCACCCACAAGGACATCTCCATCCATGAAGAAAATGTAATGCGGAGACTTATTAATAACGTTTATATTATTCACTGACCCTTGCTCGCTTATTTCCTGTACTGATATAAAATCATTCTTTATAGCTGTTCCCGAACTAATGTACTCAAAAGAATCTGCATCAGTGGTTCTGTACTGCAACAATCCAAAACTCTTTAACTTATAGAAAGACAGATTTTCAAAGCTTACATTTTTCATTTGATTTAAGTTTTAAAAGTTTATTAATGTTTTTGATTACAGTACAAAATTAATCACTGCGGGCATTCAAACATTATCATTAAATGATAATTATTCAGAATACATCCATCTGTATTAATATATTACGATTGGTTACGAATTTGGAAAAATATTTAATTATTTTTAATAAATTTACTGATGACAGAAATAGAATATAATCTTGTAAGGAAGAAAGTTAAGAATGCCAGCATAAAAATCAGCAGTAACCTGAATATTACTGTCACTGTTCCTGTTTCTTATTCGAGAGAAAGGCTCGACAATCTTATCAGGGAAAAAAGCAACTGGATATTAAGAACACTCGATAAGCTATCAAAACAAAGGAAAGATATTGTACTGGAAGACAATGAAGTTCTGCTGTTCGGAGTAAAATACCTGCTGACAGTTGACCCGTCTGTAAACAATAAGATTCTTACGTATCACGAAAGCAGAAGGATTGTTTCGAATCACTGTATCACACGTAAAAGCACAGTTTTGAAGGAGTGGTACCAGCATCTTGCAAAGAAAGAAATTACAAGAATGGTGAGTGAGCAGGCGGAAAAACACGGTTTTGAGTACAACAGAATATTTATACGTGACCAGAAAACAAAATGGGGAACGTGTTCATCGGGAAAAAACCTTTCTTTTAACTGGAGATTAATACGCTGTCCGATGACGGTTATAGAATACCTGATTATACACGAACTTTCACACCTGAAAGAAATGAATCATTCCAGGCGGTTCTGGGAACTTGTGGAAACTATGTGTCCCGATTTTAAGAAATCTAAAAAATGGTTAAAAGAATATGAGTTATTCCTGTTCAATCTGTAAAGCATACATTACATTATTGCTATGCCTATTCATTGCATTTGCCTCCTGCAAGGACAATAAAAATTCAGAAGTAACAAATAAAGATACAGTTCGGACAGATACAAGCAGCGGCAATCTTAACTTAAGCGATTCTGCACAGCGAAATATTCTTGGCAGTGCAATTTCTGATTTTTCATTAAGGAACAATGCCTCGGATAACTGGACACTTTTCAGGAAAGAAAACAAGACTGAGGCTTTGAGAACACTTAAAGATAAGAACCTTGTATTTCCTCTGTTTAAAGAACAGATATCATATCTTCATAAGACAGATGCAACAGATACTGTACTCGTTTATTACGGCGATAAATCAAACGCATTTGTGATAAACATCACAGGTGGAAAATCATTATTCGATAAGCTTAAAGAAGAAAGCAACGGACTGATGGCAGTAAAAGTAATCAGCATTGAATATTCGCAGAAACTTTATCTGATAAAGAAGTACACAGACTTTCAGCACAAAGAAAAGAACGTTACTGAATTTTACATAAATGCAGAATTAGCAGATGCTGTGAACACTGGAGTGAATGAAAAGCTGCTAAAGGAAAAATTCAGACTGGAAGAATAATCAGTCCCTGTTTGAAAGGCTCATAATGTAAGAAGGCCAGTACCTTCCTTTCGAGACAAGAGATTTGTGGATTTTACCTTTAATCTCAAAGCCGCAGTTTCTGTAGCATTTAATAGCAGGCTCGTTCATTTCGTAAACTTTCAGGGTAAGATTGTTAAGAGATAAATCGCTGAAAGCAATTTTTTTCAGTTCCTGAATCATCTTTCTGCCGTACCCCTTGTTCCTTTTAGAAGTGTCGCCCACAATCATACGGCAAATCCTTGCACTACGCGTCACAGTGTTAATGTCGTTTAGTTCGCAATGTCCGACAACTTCTCCTGATTCCGT
>CAIUQV010000347.1 GCA_903901375.1 uncultured Ignavibacteriota bacterium | reverse complement strand
ATGACAATGTTTGGTGAAGAAGGTCTTAAAGTGGGAGTAGTAATAGACCAGGCTGGAAGTTTCGTCGTCCTTGCAACTGCGGGAGTGATTGTTTCTTCGATATTTGCTTCTAAAGAATTTAAAGTTTCTAAAATCATTAAAGATATTGTCATATATCCGCCGTTTATTGCTTTTGTAATAGCAATAGTATTAAAATATTTTGGGTTTGAACATACTGATACTACAAAAAGTATACTCGAACGTCTTGGAAGTTTAATCGTTATTCTTGCTTTAATATCGGTAGGTCTGCAGTTAAAGGTATCAGTCAAAGAAACACATTTCAAAGAAATGTTTTTCGGACTTACTTTCAAACTTCTTTTAGCACCTGCATTGGTTTATGTATTATATTTTATAATCGCAAAAGGGAAAGGACTTCCTGTTGAAGTCAGCTTAATTGAATCTGCAATGCCGCCAATGGTAATGGGTTCAGTTATGGCAGTTTCTTATAACCTCAATCCCAGACTTGCTAACCTTATGGTCGGAATCGGTATTCCTTTGTCATTCGTAACGCTCGCTTTCTGGTACTTTGTTTTTATTCATTGAGTTTGTAGATACAAATTCTCTCTATACATTTTCAAATCTTTAAAACTCTTATCTCTTTAATTAAATTTTCAGATTTCTAAATTTGTTATGATTATCATTTAAAATCATCGCCAAATATTTTATCGCTTGTCGCACTCATTCTCCTTATATATTACTCCAATAGGAAAATATCTCAATTACAGCGTAGTTTTCAAACATTTTATTGATCTTTGTGTTCTTGAATGTAACTTTAGGTTATTGGTTTTAAATGTAACATAACTCTAAAGTATAAAAGGTAGCAATTAAGTAAAGGGTATTACTTATCATCATACAGAAAAGTTAATTTCTGTTTCGTAAAACTGCGAAACTTAATTCAATCCTTAAATAAATTCTAAAAATTAAAAATATAAAATATAATAACAAAATGACTAATTTAAAACAAAACAGAGCATTAAAATCAAGCTTGATGATAGTGTTTGCTTGTTTAATGTTAACTTTAATAAGTGCATCAAATTTATCTGCTGCTACTTATTACTCAAAATCAGGGGCAACTGACCCTAATTCCACTTCAAGCTGGAACAGCAACAGAGATGGAGTTTCAGGAAGCACTCCTTCAAGATTTACATCTAGTAATGATATTTTTGTAATTCAGAATGGAAATTCGATGATTACTACTGCAAACTGGGGCATAACAGGTTCAGGGTCTAAACTCTGGATTGAAAATGGTGCTACGCTTCAGGGTGATCATGCAATAAATCTTGCAGCAAGTTCCACTTTTCAAATCGATAATGGTGGCACATACATACATAATACTACAAGTGATCCAAATTCAAGCGGAATATTCGATGGTACAGAATCTTTTGCATCAGGAAGTACGTTTAAAATTTATAAATGGAATTCGAATAACAGTTCTGTTTCCAGTGGTGTAACTCTTCCATACGGAAATCTTGTAATCAACTGGACTGCTAACACTAATAACTGGCAGCAAAATTTTACAAGTACTGTTAATCTTTGCCAGAACGATTTCACAATTAGTTCCGTAGGTACAGGAACCTTCAGAATAACTGGCAGTTCAAATAATCCGGCAATAACTGTTGGTGGTAGTTTTTATGTAAATTCTGGTACTATTGATTTTACTTCAGGAACAGGAATATCAACTATTAACTTAGGTGGAAATTTTTCTCAGTCAGGCGGAAGTATGACTACTTCAGGCACAGGATTTGGAATAATAAATGAAACAGGTTCTACTGCAACATGGTCATTCTCCGGTGGTACAAGGTCTGATATAAAATTTATCATTCCGGCAAGTAAAACAGTTACTTTGGGTTCTGATTTCAACATTGGAAATGGTACTCTTGCTTCCGTAACTGATATGCTTACAGTTACAGGTACTTTAAATGCTGTTGATAAGATTATATCCGCTGGAGCATCAAATCACAATATCGCCGTTGGAGCAAATGGCAAAATAATTACTACCAATTTAAACGGTTTTTCCGGTGCATCAAACACAACAATATCTAACACAAATTCTTTAACGATTAGTTACAATGCGTCATCAGTAGTGGAATATAGTTCTAATTCTTCTCAGAATATTACTTCCGGTTCATTTAGTAATTTATCATTCAGCGGTACAGGTACTAAAACGTTATTGGGCGACCTTAATGTTACTGGTACTTTGACAATTTCAAACGGAGTAATAAATACAGGAGCTTATACATTAACATTAGGAACAAGCACAACATCTGTTGGTACTTTAAGTTATACTTCAGGAAAAATTATCGGTGCTTTCAAAAGATGGTTTACTTCTTCTAACGTTACCAACGTGCTCTTTCCTGTTGGGACGGCATCTACTTCAAGATTAGTTGCACTTTCAAGAACTAATGCAACTACCGGT
>CAIUQV010000346.1 GCA_903901375.1 uncultured Ignavibacteriota bacterium | reverse complement strand
CCTTCGTGCTTCCATTCAAAATTTACCTTTGTCTTTGAAGGTGCATTCTTAACGTTTGCTGTGCAGTAAATAGCTGCTACATCTGCATGAAATGATGATGCATCGCCGCTGCAGTCACTGCCGTTCATAGTTGAACAGAGTTTCACGTCTGAAAGATTTGCAGTTGAAACACTGCATGAAGGAAATATGCTTGAAAAGCATACAATACCTAAAACCAGCATACCCGCCAGTACTTTTGAAATCCCTAAGATTTTTACCATACTTAATTGATTTAAATTTAACAATAAAATTACAACATTTTATACTTCTTAAACATTCACGAAATCAGACTTTATTTATCATTTTGTTTATTTACTGTTCATTATATACTGTATAATATTTTCACAGTGCATGTTTTTTTCTTGCATTTGCTATGCGTAAATACTATTTTTCAACGAACAATGATTTGAAAAAACAATATGTATACGCCCCGTTTGATTGTATATTGTTGATTCCGAACCAAAGCAGATTAATATTCAATTTATAAATAGAGAAAAAAGATAATTTATAACATTTCCTTTACTGTGTATTAAATACACAATGCAGGTATTTGATGTAATTTGAAACTTACTTTGTGTAAGCTCAAAGTTTTATGATTTAAAACTTAATATTATCACTATGAGAAAACAATTTATTCTGTCTTTGCTTTTCCTTCTTGCTGCAGGAAGCCTTTTATCACAACCAGCACAGACTTGGCTGCAAAGGTTTAATGGTAATGCCGCAGGTGTAGATTCTGCAAAATGTATCGGACTTGACGGCTCAGGTAATGTATATGTAGGTGGCACTATCTCAAACGGTGCTAACGGACTGGACTATTGTGTCGTGAAATACAATTCCGCTGGTACTCAACAATGGGCATCCAGTTATAATAATGGTGGAGCTGACTGGCTTAATGCAATGGTAGTAGATAATTCGGGTAATACATACATAACGGGCGGCAGTCAGGTTGGCACAAACAATTTATACGGATTTTGTACTATCAAAATAAACCCCTCGGGTGTCCAGCTATGGGTTCAGAGATTTGAATTAAGCCTTGGAAATGCTGGGGAAGCAAGAGATATAAAAACAGATGCCGCTGGAAATGTATACGTCGCAGGATATTTAAGTCTCGGCGGTGCATTAACTATCATCAAATACAATTCATCAGGTGTTCAGCAGTGGATTGTTAACAGCGGTACTGTCGGTAATTTAAAAGTTTCTCTTGCAGTAAATCCTTTGGGGTACGTTTATGCGGCAGGTACAGGAGCAGGATTTGCAGGAATTTATTATTATACAGTTGCTTATAATTCATCAGGCGTTCAGCAGTGGAATGTTTCTTATAACGGTGGCTCATCTTTGAGCCTGAATTATTTATCTGGTATCGCCGTTGATGATGTCACAAACGATATCTACATACTCGGTACCAGCACTCCTTATTTAGGAAATCAGAATATCGTTACTGTTAAGTATAATTCATCAGGCATTCAGCAGTGGGCTTCAAGTTATAATGGTCCTGCAAATGGAAAAGATACTGCGCGGGCAATTACTCTCGATGCTCTCGGTAATGTTATCGTTACAGGTGGTGCAACAACTGGAAGCACTTTCCTTGATTACTGTACAATTAAATACAATCCTGCCGGAACTCAGCAGTGGGCATCAATATACGATGGCTCAGGATTTGCCGACCTTGCTTCAAACATTGTAGCAGGTCCTTACAATTATATTTATATTACTGGAATGAGCGTAGGATCTACACTTACAGCTGATTTTGCTACGATTAAATACAATCCTTCCGGTGTTCAGCAATGGGCTGTCAGGTACAATGGACCGGCAAGTGGATTAAGCGCCGTTGATTTTGCTCTTGGTCTTGCAGTTGATGCAAGCGGCGGAACGTATGTCACAGGCGGTTCGGCTGGCACAAGCACAGGCTTGGATTTTTGTTCCGTTAAATATTCTGCTCCTGTCGGAATTACAAATCAGAATTCCGAAGTGCCGGTAGAATACTGCCTCGGACAGAATTATCCTAATCCTTTTAACCCGGTTACTACAATTCAATTCTCCCTTCCGGTTGATGATTATATCACTTTAAAAATATTTGATGCCGCAGGAAGATTGGTGGAAACACTTGCAGATAAGATGGGAAATGCCGGTGTTCATAAATACAGCTTTGACGCAGCAAGCTATACAAGCGGAATTTACTTCTATAAACTCTCTACCGAAAGGTTCAGTAGTACTAAAAAAATGTTATTAATAAAATAACGAATCAGAATATGAAAAATATAACATTAATTGCTTTAGTAGTAATATTTGCAATGTTTAGTCAGGGCTGTCTTTGGATGGGGCTTCCACAGGAACCGGATAATGTGGACGAACTTCTAAAAGACCATCCGGAACATGTGACAAAGTTAAATCTTGATCCCCGCTTTGCTTCTACATACCCGGATGACGTTAAATTAGGTGATTTAAAAAAGTTAGGTAAATTTGTAAATCTTGAACAATTGCATATGCCCTTGATTGGAATACCTACTAACGATATTTTCTTACTGAAAAAACTTGAGATACTGGATTTATCCTCTGCTCCTAAAAAATATGACCCGAACTATAATAATAATTCTGACTATTTGTTTCCTGAATATGGCTTTGATGTTCTACCCTCGGAAATTAAAAACCTTGCTAATTTAAAAGTGCTTGATTTAAGCGGATGCAAAATCACAACGCTGATACCCGAAATATTTGAACTGAAAAAACTTGAAGTTCTGAATATAGACTATACTTACGTAAAAGAAATTCCGTCTGATATATCCGTACTTCAGAATCTTTCTGAACTGCATATTTCTAAAACAGATATCAAAGACCTGCCGGATTCAATCACTAAATGCAGAAACCTGAAAATATTCCATTCGGGTCTGGATAAAAAAAGGATAGGGCAGTTATCTAAAAACAGTAGTCTCAAATTTATTAATACTAACGAATAATAATTATATGAATTATTCTAATACATTTAAAAGGTTTGTTCCGTTTCTTCTTCTTCCACTGGCATTTATTGCCTTTGATTATTACTCGGGAAGAAAAATAAATTATGTTATTTATATCGCAGTTTTTGTTTCCTTTGCTCTTATGGCTTTGATTATGTTTCTAAAATCAAAAGGGCAGAAAAATATTCTTCAGAACGGAATAAAAGGAACCGCAGAACTTATCAGGATTGAGGATACAGGTATTCAGATTAATTTCAAGCCCCAGCTCAGACTCTATTTAAAGGTAAACATTCCCGGGAAAGCTTTGTACGAGCTGGAACATAAAGAAGCAATGGATAGCTGGAATATGACTAGACTACAACCCGGTACTGTGTTTAATATCATTGCTGACCCCAATAAAACTGATAACATAATTATAGATTGGAGTAAATAGTATAATGGATAGAAACAAATCAATCAATATTATTAGGTATCTTGTAATACCTGTACCACTTACTTTATATTTCATTTATTTTTGTTATTCAAATAAGGGTCCCGTTATAGTTAATTATATTGTCGGATTTATATTTGCCGTAATCATTCTGTTATCAGTTCTTTTTAACATTTTCTTCTTTAAAATTGGAAAATCCGTTCGTTTCGTACCAGAAACACCTAAAGTCTTAAACGGTATAAAAGGTAATGCTAAAATTAAATCCGTTAATTATAAGAAAATGAAGGTTAATAAATATCCAGTTTATGATATTGTTCTGGATATATCCATAGAAGGACAGTCTGTTTATGAAATAACAAGGACTCAGCTTGGGACACCGGTTATCTTAACTAAACTAATTATCGGAAAAGAATATAATGCATTTATTGATACTTCGGATAAATACAAGGTACAGATTCCTGACCTGGATTAATATATTAAATAATATTTTTTCATTTATGAAGCAATAAAAACTACTTTTATAACACGATTGTGCTCATTTTAATAAAAAGCCGTTCAAACCGAACGGCTTTCACTAACCTGTTTGATTACAAATATTATTTTATCAGTACCATACTCTTCGTCTCTGTAAAATTCCCCGCACTTAATCTGTAAAAATATATTCCGCTCGTCAGTCCGCTTCCGTCAAACATAACTTCATACTTACCCGCATTAAGCCTTTCATTTACAACAGTCTGCACTTCTCTTCCTTGCACATCATAAACCGTTATTTTTACGTCTCCTGACTTTGAAATATCAAATTTGAATTTTGAACTGCTGTTGTAAGGGTTCGGATAATTCTGGCCGAGGGAAAAATTGTCTGGTATTTTGGAACTTATAATATTGATTCCTGAAACTGGCGGAGTAAACCTGTAAATCTGACCTGTTGCTGGTTTCTGACGGATAGTATCATTTTCCACGGTAGAACTTATCAGAGGGTTTAATCCCGCACTTTGAACAGAGAGAAAATTTCCGTTTCCAGTTGCAGTTGAATTTAAACCTATTGAAGCCCCTGTTGTCGGACCGCCTAAGTTTCCCTGGTTTGGGTCCTGCCGGTAAACAAATTCAACCACATTTGTTGTTTCGTACAACTTTGCTTCAAAACTTATAACACTGTCAATACCGTTACTCCACCACCATCTCATAAACCTCCATTCAATTGTAAATACTCTGTTTGGTGCTGAGCCTGATAATTGTGAAAATACACCACCGGTTATGTTTCCGGTTTTTATATCATCCCATAATGGGGCTGCCACAGGTCTGTTTGACCCTGTTTTTAAATTGTTAGTAAATTCTGTTGTCGTTAAAGCACCAAATTTAATATACCCGCAAGCATTTACACCTATATTAGTGTAATTAATTCCGTTAAATTTGAAAGTAAATCCTATAGGAGTTAATGCACTGTTTGTTCCTTCCTCATTAGGTCCGATTAACTGTGTACCCGGTGATGTAGGGCTATACACTCCGTTTACCGCCGTAAAAGTATAATTGGTTATTTGACCAAATAATGAAGTACTGAATATTATCAGCTGTAATGATAATGCAATTAGTAAGTTTATTTTTCTCATGTTCTTTCAGTAATTAAATATTTTTAATTTTTGTTGTTTTACAATTATAATAATAAGTTATCTCCGATTATGTGCTAAAGACTATAAGAGGTTTATAAAAGGAATAAGAGGCTTCTGAACGGAATAAACGGTTGAAAAGATTGCATTTGTATTGTTTAGAAGTATTGAATAAATTAATTTTTCACAATTATTTTAATCATAATCTTACGGGTACTTTTGAATTATTTATTCATACGAAAATCATATAAGACGTTTGTAACATTAATAATATTATTCCTGTCTCTGATATTATCTGCAGCAAAAGCTGAGTCTCAAACAAACACAAACTACAATCTGAAATGTTATACGGTTGATCAGGGATTACCTAATAATATAATTCATTATATTATGAAGGATAATACCGGTTATTTATGGATTGCTACTGAAGGAGGTCTTTCACGTTTCGACGGGTATACATTCAGGAATTTTAAATCAGACCCATACGATTCAAATTCATTGTCATACAATGGCGTAAACTGTATACTCCAGCAAAACGATAGTATCTTCTGGGTTTCTACGTTTTCAGGAGGGTTAAACAGGTTAAATATTTTTGAGAATAAATTCAAAAGGTTTACTTATAATAACAGTAATCCGAATTCCATCTGTACAAACGAACTTAAGTGTATTACAGCCGATAGCAAAAACAATCTTTGGATTGGAACAAGAAATAACGGATTTATCAAATATAACATTTCAAAGAATGAATTTATAAAATACGGGGACGGGAGTCCTGATAACGGAAGTCTTGCAAAAACCTCAGTAGAAAACATCTGTGTTTTTAATGATACACTTATTTTTATATCCACATTCAACGGTTTGTATACACTCAACACAATTACAGAAAAAATCAAATATTATACTCATAAGGAAAACGATAAATTCAGCCTTTACAATAATTCAGTTTATTGCGTATTCAAAGATTCCAGAAATATTCTGTGGGTAGGAACACTTGGTAACGGGTTGCAGAAATTTAATCCGGTGACTGAAGTTTTCGAAACTAAAAAACTCTATTACATTCCGAAAGACAAAGAAGAATTTACTGGTATTTCTCATATTACTGAAGATAACCATCATAATCTTCTGCTGACAACAGCCGGAAACGGGAATGTAATAAAATTCAATACTGATACTGACACCTATACTCTGTATAACTTAAATGAAATGTTAAACCTTGAAACTAAAATTACACAAATTAACAATTCATATTACTATAATTCTGATATTTTGTGGGTGGGAACTTGGAATCAGGGACTGGTGAAATTTAATCTTGACGAGAATATTTTTACAAATTACT
>CAIUQV010000345.1 GCA_903901375.1 uncultured Ignavibacteriota bacterium | reverse complement strand
TGCAATCTAAAATCACTTATGAAAAAAGCATTTTTTGTATTACTTATTGTAATCAGTTTTACCGGAGCGGCATCTTTATATTCACAGGAAGACGGCTGGGAAGAGGTCAGTTATCAAACAGGGGAAAAACCTTCATGCATAGTATCTTCAGAAAAGTTTGACTACAAGACTGAGAACTTTTTGAGAATACTGATAGGCAGGAATACTAATGTGGTTGTAAAAATACACAATTCACAAAACGATGAATGCATAAGGTGTGTTTTTATAAACGCAGGTGAGTCGTTTGATATAAAGTTTATACCGGAAGGTATATATTATCTAAAGATAGCTTTTGGCAATTTCTGGATGCAGAAGAATTCAGCCGGACAGAAGTGCGAGGGAAAATTCCAGCAGGAAGTATACTACAAAAAGGGAGATAAGCTGCTTGATTTCTACACAATAAAGACCGAGACCGGTGTGAAAATTCCCAACTTTGAATTAAAGCTGGAGATATTCAAGAAGAATAAGAAGAATGAGTATAAATCTACTCAGATAACAGAAGAAGAATTCTTAAAATAGAGGATTATTCTTCTTCGAGCATTTTCTTAATAGTCTGCAGTTCTTCTTTATGTTCTTTTGAAACCTTAGGGTACTCGAGGCTCAGTTCTTTCAGCGTCTTTACAATAATCTCTGAGACAGCTGCTCTTGTGAACCACTTTTTATCAGCGGGAATAATGTGCCATGGAGCATATTTAGTGTTTGTCTTATTAAACATAATTTCATAGGCAAGCTGATAGTCGTCCCAGTATTTTCTTTCCTTAGCATCTGCGGAGGAAAACTTCCAGTTTTTATCTTCATTATTAATTCTTTCGAGGAAGCGTTTCTTCTGTTCATCTTTTGAAACGTTGAGAAAGAACTTCAGGACAATAATTCCGTTTCTTACAAGGTACTTTTCATAATTGTTAATATCTTCAAACCTGTTATTCCAGAAATCGTCATTATACTTAGGGTTAGGGAGGTTCTGGTAACTGAGAAGTTCAGGATGAACCCTTACGACAAGTACTTCTTCGTAGTATGAACGGTTGAAAATTCCAATTCTTCCTTTTTCGGGTACACGTTTCATACATCGCCAGAGATAATCGTGGTCGAGTTCTTCATTAGATGGACTTTTAAAGCTGTACACTTCGCATCCCTGAGGATTGATACCAGACATAACATGTTTAATTGTACCGTCTTTACCTGCGGCATCCATAGCCTGGAAGACGAGCAGCAAACCATACTTACTGCTTGCATACAGAATATCCTGAAGGCGGGACATTTCCTGAATATCGTTTTCCAGTTTTTCCTTGGCTTCTTCTTTATTCCTGAACCCATCAGTAAACGAAGGGTCGAAATCTTTTAATCTTATAACTTTATCCGGTGCGGAGGTAAAACATTTTATGTCCATAATTTGTTATTTTAATCAGATTATTAATAATAGAAATTAATATCAATGTAAATTTAAAACTTAATAGTTTTATTTTTAAGGATTATATAAGTATTTTATAAGATTAAATCAGAAGACTATGAAAATCGGAATTACCTGTTATCCTACTTATGGCGGCAGCGGAGTGGTTGCCACAGAACTCGGAAAGACGCTTGCATTAAAAGGACACGAAGTACATTTTATTTCCTATGCAATGCCAACAAGACTAAGCAGTTACATCGGGAATATATTTTATCA
>CAIUQV010000344.1 GCA_903901375.1 uncultured Ignavibacteriota bacterium | reverse complement strand
GGCTGTTTACATCATTCATTACTCTCACGGTTGTATCTGCACCTGTTGCGAATGAAAACTTAAGTGTTATTGGCATTTTATGAAAGACTGTGTTTGCCATTGTCTGGTAAGCAAGAAAATTTATCCGCCAGTTGCCGCCACCTATATTTGCAAAATTATATCCGTTCTGATATGCAGGATGATTTGGCTGCTTTACCCATTCATCAATAAACCAGGTTAAATCCTGTCCTGCGACTGAGCTCATTTTTGCAGTGAAGTCATCGGTTAAAGCATTCTTAAGTCTGAAGTTTGCAGTGTCTGTTGCATATGCTTTAAATCCTGCAAAGAATAATGAATCACCAATCGTATAACGTAACATATGCAGAACGCACGAACCTTTATAATATGTTATCGGACCATTGAATAACGTTCCGGTTGGAGGGGTCGTTATTGCCCACGAAGGATTGTATATAGGCCATCCCGGATTACCCGACATATAATTGGATGCATTGTTCAGTATATTGGATTTATACGCACTGTAGCCTGTAACCTGTTCTTTATAAATTGCTTCCATATATGTTGCAAACCCTTCGTTCAGCCACAGGTCTGCCCACGTTGCGCAGGTTATCATATCTCCAAACCACTGATGTGCATATTCGTGTGAAATTAAACTGGTAACAGAATTCCACGACGGTGCGATTGTTGTCAGTGTCTGGTTTTCCATTCCGCCTCCGTAACTTGAAACAGCTGCAAAGCCATTTTTTTCAAATGGGTGTTCTCCGAATAACTGTGAGAATATTGTTGTCATTCCGGGTAATGCTGTTTTTGTTGGTGAAATATTCTCTCCTGTGCTGTAGTATAAACGAAGAGGTATGCTGTCCGCAGGATTTGATATTTTATGCCACCAGACTATATCACAGTTGTAACCGGTTTTTCCTGTAAGTACTGCAAGGTATGTTGGGAGCGGATCGCGGCTTACCCAGTGATACCATATCGTATCTGCACTTGCCGTAGAATCTGCAAGTCTGCCGTTTGAACCTATTTGGACCGTCGAAGGTACTTTTACGGTAATGTCAAAAGTAGCCTTGTCAGATGGCTTATCCCAGCAAGGGAACCATTCTCTTGCACCCTCTGGCTCGCAGTCCGTAAAGACAAATCCCGAGCCTACGTTAAATGAGCCGTCCGATACATTCTTGTGATTATACTTAATTACAATGTTAACTGTTTCACCTGGATTATAAGTACGGTCTAGCGTTACAGTAAGTATGCTTGTAGTTGAACTGTGTGCGAAGACAAGATTTGTTCCGCTTAACAGTCTTACAGAGTCTATTCCAAGAGATGTATACACAGAGTTCATCTGAATCGAATTAAGTGTCGAATCCACTCTGAAAGTTATCTGTTCTGTTCCTGTAAAAGTTTTAACCGACGTTTTAAAACAATTGTAAATATCCAGATTCAGTTTATAGTTAAGTACATCGTAAGTATGCCTTGGTGTGTTTGGCGATACGTCCAGAGGATTAATGTGTGCAGTTCTTTTCATTTTGTTCTGAGAGCAGATTTCTGCACCTGTCATACCACTGTAATCCTGTGCCGTTGCAATAGTACCAATTATCAGTAGAATGCAAAGCGATAATAATTTTTTCATTTTGAGTTTTAGTTAGTATAATATTATAAAATAATCATTATTAAATTAATTATTAATCTAATTGATTTCTTTGAATGCTGTATAAAGCGCCGATGTGTAAGATATTTATCGTACTTTGTCTTCCCTTTTACGGTTTTCTCTGTGAAGAATAAATTTAAAAGTAATTTTTCTTCAGTTTATTTCAGTAATATCATTCTTCTTGTTTCAACAAACGAACCCGATTCAAGTTTGTAAAAGTAAACCCCCGATGACAGGTATGATGCATCAAAATCTACGATATACCTTCCGGCTGGTTTTTCTTCTCCCACAAGTATTTTGATTTCCTTCCCGAGTACATCGTATATCTTAAGAGATACGAAAGAGTTTTTCGGTATATCAAAACTTATTTTTGTAACAGGATTAAACGGATTTGGATAATTCTGTTGCAGGGAATAATTGTTCGGAATCTCAGTACCTGTT
>CAIUQV010000343.1 GCA_903901375.1 uncultured Ignavibacteriota bacterium | reverse complement strand
GAATTCAACGACGCACGTATTGAAAATGCAAAACTTATTGACATCTATAAATCAGACTTCGGCAGCAAAATTAACGAACTCGATAAAGACGGTAAATATCTCGTATACTGTGCCAGCGGAAGCCGCAGCGTTTCTGCTGTTTCAAAAATGAATAAGGCAGGTATAAAAATTGCCTTAAACCTTACAGGCGGAATAATGTCCTGGTACAGAGCAGGGAAACCACTGGTAAGATAATTCCTTTTACCGGCAGAATATTTTTCTGCCGGTAAAATATATTTTTCTTGACTTTTATTATTTCTTTTCTTATATTTGCACGTATGACAAAAATACATCAAATATCGATTAGCCATTCCTCATTTCACCGTGATTCCGGCATTTTCACCTTTCTAACAATCATTGTTAATACAATAAGTTAAGATTTTCAGATACGTTTCAGATACATTAGAGAAACATTCCCTATTTGTTTCACAAATTAAGCCTTACCATTGCAAGTCAATTACAGTATATCTATATTGGTATTGTATTGGTTTATTACAGTTATTAATAACATTTAAAAGCATTAATGTATGGGTATTCTGAAAAATCCTATGATTGGGATTCCAAGCGGTAAAGTCGGAGAGTTTATAATCCGTCACAGATACGGTAAAGAAGTCATTTACTCTAAACCAAAGAAGTACAAAGCCACAAAGTCCGTTCCTTTAAAGAATGCGCGTAAAAAGTTCAGGATTACTGTTGAACTCGCAAAGATGATTAAATCATCTGCATTGCTGAACGATGTATGGAAATTCGCTGCTACACCGGGGAAAAACTCATACACTAAAATACTGAAAGCAAACATTAAAATGTCTGACCCGGATACACTCACTCTCTCAAACGATATCACCCCGGGAATGGATGTCATAAATTATCACGGGCTGGCATTAGACTTATTTAAAGTTAATTTAAAACCCAAAGGTCTTCAGCTTGAATATTCGATTCTCAAAAAGAAGAGTTACGATTTAACACAGTATCCCGTTTACATCGAGACAATAATCTATGCATACAATCCCGTAAACGAATCTGCAAAGAAGAAGCATGTATTTATTGCAGTGGAAGAAAGGATCGAGAAAGTTATTTTAGGTGGACCTGTGAAACATTTACTGACTAATAATTCCATTCAAAGAAATACACTTAACGAATACAGAGATGCTTTTGTTTATTTTGCAATAGTAACTCCAAACCTCCCCGGCTCTCCACCGATATGGTCTTGGACTTCAAGCTGTAAAGTTGTTATTAATAAATAAATCTATACTACATCTTAAGGCTCATCTGCGCAAAGGAATTCGGTGTTTCGAATATCTTTACAGAGATTTAAACGGCATTTAATTTTATCTGGTTAATTAATATCAAGATATTTATGATTCTCATAATATCTATCAATCCATCTTCGCTTTTTGAATTTGCCTCCTTCATATAATCTGATAATATCATCAGGAGGGAAAGAATGCATACAACATGTATAGACGAAATCATTAACACCTTCAACCTCAAAAATCATACTAGTTAATAAAATATCAGCACTTAATCCACCGCGCTTATCATTTTCAAATCCTAATACATTTATATCAATAATTCTTTTATTAAACCAAATTGTCCAAGGTACCCAGCGGATATATTTATGGTTAAATAGTAAATAATCACCTTCTTTATAAAATATCCCATATTCATTAGGAAGTGCAGTATAATCTTCTATATAAGCAGAATCTTTGCTTTTCCAGTATGAATAAATTGTTTTTACAAATTCATCATGAATTGTATAATCACTATCATGTCCAATATTAAAACTGAAGAAAGCATATGCACTATCTTTGATTAGATTCTTTGGTAATTCTGATGGGCTCAGAGAAGAGGTATTGACAAGACATTTAATTTTGACAATATAATTTTTTATTGGAATAGTTTTCCCATAATATGTTGCCGAAGAATCTTTTACAAATACCATGTCATCAACATCAAACCCCATTCTCAATAACAATACGTCCTTATACTTTAACGCATAATCTTTGTATTTATACCAGGTAGTATCAATCTTAGTATATTCATTTGAATAACAATCCTTTATGGATGCAAACCCAAGAACAATAAGTAAAATAAAATAGTATTTATAAATATATCTCATACCTTTGATTAATACCTACATCTTAAGGCTCATCTGAGCAAAGGAATTCGGAGTTTCGAATATCTTTACAGATATTTCGCTTATGTTCTTTATCTTCTTTTTCTTAAATGCTGCGACTATCTTAGCCGATACGTCAGCACAGATATTCTCAACTGTTGCAAGGTAATCTACAACAACCATCTTCATCTTATGCTTCTTCAGAAAGTCCAGTACAACTTTATCTTTTGCATAAACAAGAAAACAGTGGTCTAATTCATTCAGCAATGGTTTTACAACTTTCCCGAGGTCGTAAAAATCTATTATCATTCCGTTTGCGAGTATATCACCTGTTATCTCAACTACCATTCGGTACGAATGTCCGTGTATGTTTTTACAAAGACCTGTATGTTCGGGCAAACGGTGTCCCATTTCCCATCTGAATTCTTTAGCTATCTTCATTATCTTTTCGTGATTTAATTGTACAAATATATTTAATATGCAGGTTTTATACTATTCAATAAACCGGCAGGAAAACACCGTTTGTGTCAATAGTTATATTAAAAGGAATTTCATATATTTATATAAATTAAAAGAATGCTATGAACACTTTAAAACTTACTATTCTGATATTAGTATTATCTGTTTGTTCTGTTTCGTATTCACAGGTAAACTGGAACACAACTTTCGTTAATACGACCGGAACTACGATATACGACCTCGGTTCTAACAGCAGTCCGCAGTGGATTGCACAGGACCCTGCAAACCCGAATAACTTACACGCAGTTATGATGTCGGTTCCGTTAGGTGATCCGAATACTTATCCAAACAGAAGGTCGAAGTATTACTTTTCCAGCGACGGAGGTACAACCTGGGAATTCAGTGCAAGTGTAAACGACAGGAAATCGGGATTTCCTTCGATTTCAGTTGCAAGCGACGGAAGTGCTGCAATCTGTAACTACGGTTCGACTGCAAACAATACTTCCACTCACACTATAGTTTACATAGACGCTGCAGCAGGTCTTGGTTCTTTCACTACATACGAAACACCTTCCGGTTATCCGAATTTATTCTTCGGAAAGTTCTGCCTCACTTCAAGCATTGTTGCACCAGTAAAGTTTATACTGATGGGTCAAAGTTTTACGAGTGATTCATCGTTTCGTACTTCCGGACCAACGCCCTGGGCATCATGGACACCTTTTGCCAACAATTCTCCCGAGACATACACTTCCGCACGCGGACAGGACGGAAGAATTGGGATAGCATACATTCAGAACGGAACTTCAGAACTGGATTACAGATGCATATATTTTATGGAATCCACAAACAGCGGAACTACATTTTCTGCTCCTGTTAAAATATACCAGGCAGTTTTTCAGGGCTCCGGTGCTGACAGCCTTGCAGCATTCAGAGGTCTTTCTATGGTATACAAAAATAACATCCCATGTATAACTTTCGAAACTGTAAAACAGGACCCTTCTGCAGGAAATTACTTTCAAAAAGCACCTGCAAAAATAATGTTCTGGGCTTCAGACCTGCCGGGTACAGACCCAACACGAAGTATTACAATTGCGAGTAAACTGAATGTACCCATTCCTCCACCAGATTCAATTATGACAGGTGTGAATGACCAGTTAGGAAGTTTAAGCCGACCAGTTATCGGTGTTTCTTCGGATAACAACACACTCATGATAGTTTTTCAGGCATTCACTAATAAATGGGGAGGCACAATCCCAGATACAACAAACTATAAAGCACTATATATAACCAAAGCTACGAATAACTATAATTTCTCAAAACCGTTTAAGTTTACACCCGATTCACCTCTGATGGACTGGTCTTATCCGAGTATATCATCCTGGAATGAGAAAACATCGCAGAATATTTTTGCGAATGTATGTGCACTGAGAGATTCTATACCGGGAACATATGTAAATGCGAATAACAACGGACAATCACTCGCTAAGCTTTATTACATTAAGCT
>CAIUQV010000342.1 GCA_903901375.1 uncultured Ignavibacteriota bacterium | reverse complement strand
ATTAAACATTTTATGAAGAATCTTAAAATTTATCTTGCAATATTTATTGCATTGGTGTTTTACTTCAATTCTCAGGCTCAGACTGTCGAGGAAATAATCAGTAAGCATATTGAAGCAGTTGGCGGAGCTGATAATATCAAAGCTGTGAAGACAATGAAAACTATCGGGTCTGCAAAAATGATGGGAATGGAATTTCCTTTCACCATTTATAATGTTATACCCGATAAAGTTTATTTCGAATTATCTGTTCAGGGAAAACTTATTAAGCAGGGCTTTGACGGAACTACTGTCTGGGCTGTAAATCCTATGAGTGGTTCTTCCACACCCGAAGTTGTCGAGGGTGAAGAAGCCGGAAACATTAAAGACAGAGCAAAATTATTTAGTAAGTTAATTTCATATAAAGAAGACGGAGCACAGGTTGAGTTGTCCGGTAAAGAAACTGTCGCCAATACCGAGACTTTTAAGATTAAATACACAGGTTCCGACGGTAAAACTATTTATTATTATCTTGGCACTGAAGATTGTATGCTTGTTAAGACAGTTAGAACTTTGATAATACAGGGACAGGAAATGGAATCTGAAACAATATATTCCAATTATAAAAAAGTTGGAGATGTAATTATGCATTTTGCTTTTGACGTGAAAACTAAAGGATCGCCTATGGGTACTCAGGAAATAGTAATAGACAAGTATGATATCAATCCGACAATAGATGAGAAAGTATTTTCAATGCCTGTTAAATAATTTTACATAATATAATCCCGGAAGTCTATTTCCGGGATTATATTTACCTTTCCATATTCCCATGAGACTAAAAACAAGCTCATTTTCACATTTCTTGTATAAATATTACACCTTTTAACGCTTAATAGTTATTACCAACGATAATTTTTCTGCTATTTATAGTGTGTAGAAATCCCACACAATTACCCCATATGTGCAAATAATACTCACCTTATAATGGGTGTATCTTTGAAATACATTGAATTTACAGTGGTTTACTGTTTGGCATGAGAATTGAATATATTATAACGAAAAGAGATTAGAATAATTCTAATTTTTGAGAAATAAAAAGTTTAAAATTATGAAAAAATTTATTACAAGTTTAATGGTTTTGGTCTTAGCAGCATCGGTTGTATTTGCAGCTCCAAAACCAAAGATTTTAGTTCAAGGTGTAACACCTAACATGTTATTAACTACACCTGCGTTAGTTCCGGATTCATGTGTAACAACCGGTTTAAGTAATGTTGGGAATGGAACTTTCGTTTACTTGTCTGTAATGAATGTTGGCGATACTGCAGCAGTTCAGTCAAGTACCTGGACATTTAATTCAAAACCTTCTGGTTCAACTGCAACTTTAACTTCAGTTCCGGCTTTAGGATGGTATAAGTTCTTCGCAGACCTGAAAGGTGTCTACCAGGTTAAGGTTTCTATAACAACATCAACTGGAACAAAGGACTCTACATTACAAATTACTTCTGCTGATTACGTTGGTGTTGGTAATTTTCAGGGAGTACCGGCAGCATACCCGAATTGTATGTCTTGTCACGCTTCAATGCCAAAATTCACAGCAATTTTTGATAGATGGAAAGTAAGCGGACATGCTGGAATCTTTAAGTATGAAATAGATTCAGGTGCAGCATATTATGGTATTGCTTGTATGAAATGTCATACAACAGGTTATGATCATAATAAATTTGCAGTGAACGGTGGATTTGACGATAAAGCAAGAACACTTGGATGGAGCTGGACTGCATGGGCACCACCTAAAAAGGGAAACTGGGATTCATTAAAAACTAAGTATCCCGGACTTGTCAACCTAGCAACTATTGGTTGTGAAAGTTGTCATGGAGCTGGTAGCGAACACGCATCAGGCGGTGATACTAATAAGATAAATATTGCTTATGGGTCTAGCACTTGCGGTTCTTGTCACGATGAGCCTTGGAGACATGATATTTATGCACAATGGAAGAACTCTTTGCACTCAAACCCTTTATTTGAAGGTAGAGCAGTAGCAGATAGCTTAAGAAATAATATTGCAAGTGACTGTAACAGATGTCACGACGGCAGAAATCAAATTGATTATACAAAGAAAACAGTCGGCGGTCCAAACGTTTTCACAGCACCAGCACTCGTAAAAGGTGATATGACTTCAATCGGTTGCCCGACCTGTCATGACCCGCATGGAAATACGAATGATTTCTCATTAAGAAATCATCCGGAAGATACTTTAGCTAATGGTTATAATTATTCAAGTGTCGGTACTGGAAAAACTTGTATTAACTGTCACCATTCGAGAAGAAACAACAACACGTATATTACTGTGAAGGGTGCATTCACAAGCACATGGGGTCCTCACGGTTCAACTCAGGGAGACGTCTTACTTGGTAAAAATGCTGCACAATTCGGTGGTGTTCCATTTATTTCAGGTTCACATAGAAATATAAGTGGTGGTTGCGTCGGATGTCATATGGCAGCTACAACAGATACAGGTACAGTTACAAGAGATAAAGTCGGAGGTCATACTTGGAGTTTACATTATGCAGCAACAAATTATGATCATACAGTTGGCTGTAATGGTTGCCACCCAGGAAAAACAAGCTTTGACGATTTCGTAGCTCCTGAGGATTACGATGGTAATGGATTAGTAGAAGCATGGCAAAAAGAAGTTGCAGGATGTATTAGAAACTTAAGAATTGCTTTACCACCCGCAGGTGTTGACTCAGTAGCATGGGGATTAATTGCAAGAGATTCGATGAATCTTAACTTAAGGAAAGCATATTTTAATTACCAGATGATAAATAACGATGGTAGCCTTGGTATGCACAATCCTTTCTATACTATCCAGGTTTTGACAACATCTAAACTTTATGCAGTTGGAGTACAACAAAACGGAACAGAAATACCTGCAAAGTTCGAATTATCGCAGAACTATCCAAATCCGTTTAATCCTTCTACAAAGATTAATTTCTCGTTACCAAAAGCAGAACAGGTAACATTAAAGGTTTACGATATTACTGGTAAAGAAATTGTTACACTATTAAATACAAAGTTTGCAGCAGGTAAGTACTCAACCGACTGGATGGGTACAGATGCTAACGGTAAAACAGTCTCTTCAGGTGTTTATTTCTACAAGATTATTGCAGGAAGTAACATCCAGACCAAGAGAATGGTATTTATCAAATAGAGTGTTTTTCATAGCTTTCTCCTTTTCAAAACCCGGGAACCTCCTAATTCCCGGGTTTCCTTTTTAGATGTAATTTCATCATACTTAAATGTTTCTTGTTATAATTTAGTGGTAATAATGATTCAATATCACTATCTTGTACATATAAAACTAAGTTGAAAGATAATTATAATAATAGCAATCTTCTTTCAGAAGTTTTCATCAATAAAAATCTGTTATTCATAAAGAATCTTGAAAACTTTATTAAAGAACCCACAGTAGAAAACATTCATCAGTCACGAGTGGCGGGTAGAAGACTCGAATCAGTATTTGGGGCTTTCGGAAAATTATCAAACACAGATTACACTTCCCACTTCAGTAAAATCGCTCATATAATCAAACTACTTAGTAACTCCAGAGAAGCAGATGTGTGTATTTCTATGACAAGAGATTATTGCAAACAAATAAAGGAAGATGACCCGGTTCTAATCAGTTTCTTAAACCATCTTATCCGGAATTCAAAATACCAGAGGAAGATGGTCCAAAAGAACAGTATCAT
>CAIUQV010000341.1 GCA_903901375.1 uncultured Ignavibacteriota bacterium | reverse complement strand
GCTCTGAATTCTGTAGAAATATACACCTGAGGCGAGGGATGATGCATTGAATGTTACAGAATAATAGCCGGCCTTCTTTACTTCTCCTGCAAGAGTTTTTACTTCCCTGCCTGTAATATCGTAAATCTTTAATGATACGAAACCATCTTTTGGCAATGAGTACTTTATTGTTGTAGATGGATTAAACGGGTTTGGATAGTTTTGTGACAAAGAGTATTCTTTTGGAATCTGGTTTCCGGATGAAAGAGAATTTGAACTGTTCTCAAAGAACACTTTTGTTTTGTAGTTTATCGGTGCGTCACCTTGCGGTGGAGTATCATCTGCATAAACACCTGACATATTGTAGTCACCATCTCCTGCATCAACAGTATCAACAATCATTTGAATGTAGAACTGGTCTGTGCCTTTATCAATACGATCAATTACATATCCTCTTAAAAATTCAATTCCAACGGAGTCTTCCGTTTTGATTGTATCTCTGAATAGTTCTTTTTGAATTTGACCGGAACTTGCATTAACAAGATTAACATGATATTTCAACGGCTGCATTGCCTGCCCAAAAGAAGTAGCATATTTTCCGTTTGCACCGAGCATCAAAGTATCATTATTGCTTAAAGTAAACACTGCAGATACCATAGTTTCATTAAACTCCACAGGGTTTTGAACGGTTTGCGGAGGTGTTGCATCTTCAAATCCGACATCAGCAGAATTATTTGATGTTGTATTGCTTACTATTATTGGTCCCAGTGTAAGTGAATATTGAGTATTATTTTTATTAATTATTCCATCTAAATTATTATAACCATTAATTACGTTGGATGCTGTTGTTAGTGAAAATGGCTGATTAGAAACAGTATAACGAGACTCTGATAAGTTAGATAAAGTCAACAACATTGGGTTATAAAATGTCCCAAATTGTCCAATATAACTTCCTCTTATAAATTTTGCATCGGTTTCTGAATACGAACCAGGATTACAGTAATATGGTTGTTGTAATCCGTTAATTTTAACGTATTGAAAATATGATCCATTTTTTCTAAAGCTTAATAAATAAGCCATTGCATTTTTTGAACCTTCAACATTCGGATTTTCTTGAGGATTCAACCCTGTAAATCTTTCATATTCACTCCAATCTCCATTATTTGTAGTCTTGAAACGAGTAATTGTAGAGTGTTTCATCAGACTAATCATATTGTCCCCAACTGTTTCATCTTCGTACTGAATTATTCTGTTATCATAATAATTACCGCAGTATGTTACAACGGGCAAACCATTCTGAACTGAAATATCAGGTGAAAATCGTGCCCGCATTCCATCACCAATACCCAGGTTATCAATTGTTTCTACGCAATCGTGCCTAAAATCACTTGCACTATAATCCCAGCCTGCAAATATCTTCTTGTAAACAATATTATTTATGGAGTTATCTTTTTGATAAACAATATGTAAACCAAAAACTCCATTATCATTATATGGTGAAGAAACTGCAAGGTTAGAAATTGTCCCATTTGCTCCATCATCAACTATATAGTCGTATCTTAAATTTAGTTTTCTAATTGTTATTACTACTTTTGTCTTATTAGTGTTAATATCTTTCTCTAAGTGTGGTACTACAATGATACTACTGTATAAACTGGAAAGAGGGCTTGAAATGAATATTTTTGGAGTACTCTGAAAATCTGCGGATGAATTAAAAGAAGTAAAAACGTTATTACCATTTCCATCTTCATACCTGCTCCATTCATATCCGTTTTGAGGAATATTTAAAACTCTGTCGGCTACTAATATTTCGGTCTTTCCGTTAGACTGATTATACCTTTCCCAAACCACGGCAACATTTCTATCAGGGTCATCAGAGGTAAGCGAGTGTCTGTCTCTTCTTTTAACGGTTAAACTTGGATTTCTGTTTCCAAAAGCGACTTTTGCATAAGGGTCGTAGTTAACTATTTCTTCACTTGAATAATTTGAACCTCCATTAGTTGAACGGGAATAAAAAATACCGCCTATGCTTTCATATACCTGATGAATCATTCCACTTGAAACTGTATTTGTATCTCTGATAGCTTTCGTCTGATTGGCATTATTTATTGCCCATGCATTATCTGCTTTTTGTTTAGTCTTGTATGATGCTTTAATATCACCATTGTTATCGAAATAGAAACTGTTGTTGGAATAATTCATTGAGCCGTCATTCCAGTTATAGAATTTTATTTCATTATCCTGATTTGAATTAAAAACAGGAGTAGCATTTAATACACTATTACCGCCTCTTAAATAATACATGGTTGGGGATGATGGAATATCCTTATTTGCTCCGTCAAATGAGAATGAACCATTTGTATTTACATTATCATATAAAACCGAAAGGTTCATTCCAAGGGTTCTTGTAACATTAGGGATTCTATTAAAATAAAGGATGTTTCCAAATTGTACAAGTGGATTACCTGCGTAATAATTTGTATATACCGGTAAATTTTCTGCTATCCAGTTAAGTCCATGATTTTCTGTCCTATAAACAACATTAGGACCGTTACTCGGTGTAGCAAATCCTTTATCTATGTCTGAGAATGAAAGATTAAAAAAATCGGCTGGTAATGTAGATATCTGCGTAAAAGGATTTTGAGGATTATTGTTGTATTCAAATAATTTGGAATTAGAGGCTAATCTTACTAAATCCGTATTATTATTGTTTACAATCGTGAGATTATTAATTCCCTTCATTCCGTTTTGTTGAGTACCATCATAAACAGATTGGAAATTTGCACCTGCATCAGTACTTACATAAAACAAAGGGAAATTATTACCATTGTTATATTTCACCCCCACCAAATATATTTTTGATGAGTTTGTGGGGGAAATAGCGAATGTATTGAAATCATAATCTGCTCCTAAATCGTTTTTTATTATTGTCCAATTGCTTCCGCCATTGGTTGACTTTAAAAAATCGCCCGTCCAACTATTTATCATATAGCCTGTTGATTCATTAATAAATTTTATTGTCCCATTTATGCGTTCCTCAGTCCCAGTAAATGTTCTTTGATGAACAACTTGCCAAGTTACTCCACCGTCTGTTGTTTTTTGAACCTCATAGTAGTCTGTATAGGTATCACTCGGAAGAAAATAACCAATAACCGCCCATCCAATGTTTGCATTAATAAAACTAATCGTTGGGGCTGCTTGACTACTAATATCTTGGATATTTCCAAAATCTCTTCTTAATATCCACGTAGCACCTTTGTCCGTAGTCTTAAATAATTTAGGACTTTGTTGGTCTGTGTACCCAATCACATATCCAGTATTAGGATTAATGAAATTTATATCAGTTACCGAATATAATATATTTGGGAAATTGCTCGTTTCATACTGAAACTGTGCTGTTAACTTAATACTAAATAATAGTATTAAACTTATTATTCTAATTATATTTTTCATCTTTTAAAATTTAATTTTAATGGTTTCTTAATTTACCTTTATAAAGGTACGAAGCTTGTATTTCATAGTAATTTGTCATAAAATAAATCCTATCATTATAAAAAGTTATCTTTGGAGTCATCCACCCAAATCCATAAAAATACTCTCTGTTCCATTTACCATCTTTATAAAGTAAAGGTGCACCTGCCCCATTGCTGTTAATCATAAATTCATTTTTTGATTTCCCTCCACAAGCAAATATATCAAATGTAAAGTACGGTTCCAAATCATCGACACTAAAGAACTTTTCCCATTGATTTCCGTTAAAGTAATATAAATCCCTGTTATGCAAACTCCTCTGTTTAGAAAGTATTATATTATCATCAAAATCATAAAGGAAACCTATTTCATGTTCGTTAAGAGTATCAGATGTAAGTTTACTTACTTCGCCATTTAATAATTTATTAACAGATACTACCGATTTAAAAGTGTTATAGTCTTCCTTAACGATGATTAACAATAATCGGCCATCAGGATATCTATAAAATTTTCCACCGCCGTTGCTGTTCTCAAACTCATGAAAAACTTGAACAACACTATTTTTTACGTGGTAAAGTCTACCAAAACTTGCAACTGCCCAGAATTCATCTGAAGATAGACCAAAAACTGAATAAATGGAAAACAATGTATCAGAAGGAAAATCAAAACTCGAGACATTACCATTTATATACCTTTTAACGGTTGGGTATAAATAGTTCATATTAACCCTTGTTTCACCTACAAAGAAAATACAATCCTTATTTACCGCATGGAGTCCCTGACAATAAAATCGATTGTCACCTAGATCCAATAATGAAAATTGAATGCCATCGTATTTTACTGCTCTTGAACCTGTAGCAATAAAAATATTAGATGTATCAACAACATTAAAATCATTAGTAGGGAATCCCCCCATTAATACTGTCCATTCATACCTGCTTGCAGTATCAACAGGAATATAGGTTTTTGGGGTAGGTTTTGGTTCTGTCGGATTATCAGTACACGAGATTAAGTGAACCGTTAGTGACAAAACAGCAATTATATTTACAAATTTAAGTTTATACATAATGATAGAATTTATTTTTAGCACAATTTGTAATTTGATTGAAATCTATTCAAAATCTCGATTTTCATTCCTTATCTTCTATGAGCCATCCGGCTCCTTCGCTAAATGCGATACATTTGAATGAAATTTAAGTATAATGAATTTATGATTCCAATCTTTTTTGTCTTACGTCAGTCATAAAGTACGTCATTTAAAGTTTATTCAAATTCCATTAACTTCTTTAATTAAAGGGACACACGTCGATATTTAATATGGATCCCCGCTTTCGCGAGGATGACAATATTAATAAATATTTGAATCTATCCTGTCGGGGCGATTCACTTAGACTGTGTGCTCCCTTTTTTAAAATCATTATTGTTGTGTTTGAATTCCCTTATAATCTTTAATACTCTTCTGCAAACGTAAAGACTTT
>CAIUQV010000340.1 GCA_903901375.1 uncultured Ignavibacteriota bacterium | reverse complement strand
TAGCTCTGCAAACTTATCTTTTGCCAGCAGTTCTTTCTTCAGTTCGTTTGCTTTCTTTAATATTTTCTCCCTCAATGAATCGTGTCCTTCTTCCTCAAACAGCCTGTTAATCAGTCTGGATTCAATTCCAAGCTGCTCTGTTCTCTTCACTGTTATACCCTCGGGTAAAGTATATTTATAAATCGCTCTCTTTGTACCGCTTGAACTGTCAGTTTCTACTTCAATTTCGAACATGTCAAATATTACGGCAAGTATGAATGCTTTGTACGATTCGTCAAGTCTCTTTCTTTCCTCAGTAGATAAAGGAATTATATCGTTGTACACGTAATAATTCTTGTTTATGTGTAAATCGATGTTTGTGTTTTTCGAAAGACTCTTGTAATAGCTCCTCATTTCCTCCGAAATAGTGTATGAGTAGAACAAAGGAAATCCTGCCCATTCCGAATAGAATGTTATCGAAGAATTGTCCGCAGAATCTTTAAACTCTACACTGTTACCGGTTATTGAATGAATAAGGTTCTTGAACTTTCCGAACGATGCTGTATTCGTCCTTAAACCGATGTAGAATTTCTTTGCAGAATCATCAAGTTTAAACCTTCCGGGTATTTCATTTATTCTTAACCAGGGGAATGCCTGAGAAAGCATACCTCTTATCTTGGATTCGCTTCGAAGTATTTCTTTCTCAAAAAGAATCTCAGTTATGTTGTAATCATCCCGGATTCCTTCGAATTGCTTTCTTGCAAACTTAAGCATACTGCTTTCAACTATCTTTGCATCACTGTCCTTAAGTATATTCACAATATCGGTAACATCAGAAGCATTTAGCTCTTTCAGAAGTTCAAATGCAAGTATTTTAATCCTGTCTGTTGCACTCTGTCCGCTTCCTATATACCTTAAATAGTAATCATTCTTCACATCGTCAGGTTCATAAATATGAAGATTGAAACTCGTATCCTGTTTTTGTATGAAATACTCGTATTTCTTCCTGAAGTTTTCCTTCAGTATTCCAAGATTACCAGTTAATTTATTAATATCACTGATTAAACCTGTAAACAGTATCTTGCCGTCATCAGTCTTTGTTCCTTTCTCTATTAGTCCAAGCATCCTCTGGCATATTTCCTTTGCATAGTATCTTGAATGCAGTTTAATCAATGCGTTGTAGTATTCGTCGAGTACTTTAAGGAGTTTCTCTAAAGTCCCTTCCATTGCGGGTTTCCGCATTATATTGATTTTAGACCTCGACTCATCTTCGCGTAAATCCTGCATTTTGCTCTTCACTTCTGCTTCAAGTCTTGATATCAGAATCTGCAAGTCCTTTATTTCCTTGTCAAAAGTCGGTATGTAATCAAAATTACCGTTAGTGAGTATAAACTGCAGCCTTCTTAATAAACTGATTGAGTAAAATACACCTCTCGTTGAATCGTTTATTAACGAGTTTATCTTTTTCTCAAGGTTACCGGTAATGTTTCTGTCGCGGTCACCTATTATTTTCTGTATTAAACTGTTCCTGTTAGCATAAATCTGTGAATAGAATAACCCTTTTCTTGATACATCATTATCATCCTTAAAGTTTGTATCAAATTTCTGTTTTTCTGATGTTATGTATGCAGACCATTTATCACCGCGCTTACCGCTTATTAAATCATTCTTTAGGTTATTAAGGAATGTTTTTATCTGCGACTGTATGGAAGACTTCTCTCCCATACTGTAAAGCGAATTCAAAAGCTGATGTTTGCTGCCCGATTCTGCTATTCCAAGTTCTGGCAAAAACTCTTCCCGTAAATGTTCATCAATGCTGCTCTGAGAACCTTCAGCATATGTCAGATAATAATTTATTATATCCTCGCATAATTTATATGCACATGCAAGTATGATTCTGTCTATCGGAATCGATATCGTCGCCTGTCCAAGTGTAGAATACTTTCTTGAAAATGTATTTTCTGTAACTGTATTATCGTCAGGGAATAATCTTTGCTTATACTGAACTAAATTAACCCTTACTCCTCTTTTGTAATTCGCAAAGTCTGAATTTGAAAAATCCTGAAATATTGTATCCGCAATCATTTTGTAAATATCCTTATTGCTCATTTCGGATAATGAAAGATTCTTGCAGTTTTCTCCGTCTATCAGGTAAACATCATCATAAACTCCCGGCTGGAATTTATTATGTTCATTCTTTTTCCATGCAACATTGAAAGAGTTTTTCAGATTATAATATTCAAGCTCCATCAGGGCAGAATATCCGTTTGCGAATACTCTTTCTTTTCCGTATCCCTGATAAATTTTAGGAAGCACAATGTATGAAGATGAAACTGCCTGATTCCTGAATAAATGGCGGATTAGAAAACCAAAGTCGAGGAACATTCCTGACCCCGTACCACCGCTTACTGAAGTAATCACATAAACGTTTATCTTCTCAGTGTTTACGTTTTTAATATTATGCTTATCTTTTACGGTATTGATTGAGCGTGAATCTGTGATTGTTGATTTTGCTGAACTAAGCTTGTAAACAATTTCATCATAGTTATGAAATAAAGCAAGCCTGGCAGCAGGTCTTATCTGTCCCGCACCTGTGTTCATCGTTCCGAGTTTACCAATTTCTCCTGTAGTATTAAGCCATTCCTTTATATGAGGTACATCGTTAATTCTGTGTATATAGTCAGACGGATTTACAG
>CAIUQV010000339.1 GCA_903901375.1 uncultured Ignavibacteriota bacterium | reverse complement strand
GTCGTGCTTACTCCCGTTCTGATAGGTCTTATTTTCAAATGGCTTCATAAATATGACCCGCAGGTATTCACTGCCACAGGTGCTGAAGTAGTTGCAGCAATGCTTCTCGTCGGAACTATTGTAGGTGTTGTTGTCGCTCTCTTCCTGAATAATGCAGGCGGTGCTTGGGATAACGCAAAGAAGTTCATCGAACTTGAAACTAAAGACCATGCACAAAATATGGGTAAGGGTTCTGAAAAACATAAAGCAGGTGTCGTGGGTGATACCGTCGGTGATCCTTTCAAAGATACCGCAGGTCCGTCATTGCACGTTCTGATAAAACTTTTATCAACCGTTACTCTTGTTCTTGCTCCATTGTTTATCTAAAATATAATATTTGAACATAAAAAACCCCGCTATCGCGGGGTTTTTTATTTCCTCTGTTTTTTATCTGCAATCATTCCTGAACCCTAATAATCATTCAGAATATTACCCAAAATATCAGTTACAAATACAAAAATATATCTTAATATTAACATCAATTATTAATACCAGATTACCGTATCCAGGTATCAATTAGGCTTATTATAGTCTTCTGATAGATACCTAAAAGCCTTTTCTGAGCTTTATCTTTGGTCTATTTTAAGTTAAATCTGCGGTTCAAGTGCGCTACATCTGCGCTATTTCTGCGCTTTGAAGGAGTTCCTTTTTTTGATATGCTTGCTTTCGGTCTATTCGGAGGTCTGGCAGCCCGTCTTTAGCAATTACTAAAACTTATGTCTCCGAACTATATGTAGTACAAGTATAATAAAATATCTTGTAAATGTCAAGTGAATTTTTGACGTACAATCTTTCGTATCTATAAATTATAAAACTCCTTTTCTGTAACTGTTGCCGAGCATTTTAATCTCTTTTATCTCTCAATTATTTCGGTTATTTAAATTCCCTTGTAAATTAAAATACAGTGTATAATTTTGTACAATGAAGTTATTAAAGAAGTTCTTAAATGATGAGCTTGGATTTACAGACGGCAAAGTGTATGAAGATTTTATCGAATACAATAAACACTTGTACGATTGGAATTCCAAAGTTAACGTTATCTCCCGTAGGAATGATTCTATTGAAAACATTGTCTTGAACTCAGTATTCTTCTTAACAAAGTTTAATTTCAATCCTTCCGCACGCGTTCTCGATATAGGTACAGGTGGCGGTTTTCCGGGCATTCCCCTTAAGCTACTTTTCCCTGAAATGAATATCACTCTGTGCGATTCTATCAGGAAGAAAATAAACGTTGTTGAGGATGTCATAAAACACTTGGGTCTCGCAAATGCCGAAGCCGTTTGTGCAAGAGCAGAAGAACTCAAGAATAATAATAAATATTTTAATAAGTTTGATTATATAGTCTCTAAATCTGTCGCACCCCTCGATAATCTGTTTAAGTGGGGAAAGGATTTGCTTAATGAAAACGGTCTTTTCCTTTGTGTGAAAGGTGGTGATATGACTACCGAAGTATCGGATTTATTAAAAAGAAACAGAAATGCTGAAACTCAGATTATCGAATATTCTTTCGATGAAGAATACAGCATAGAAGATAAGAAACTCGTTATTATAAAAATCAAAAATCAGATAGTATGAAGTTAATTGGTTTTATTGTTTTGCTGGTGTTTGTCCTTTGTAGTTATGGACAGTCTCAGACTTATAAGATTACAGGAAAGGTTGTCGATGCCAGGTCAAACCGTCCCTTAAGTTTTGCTTCTATGAAAGTAATTGGAACTGGTACAGGCACTACCTCAGACGCTAATGGCGAGTTTATTCTCAACGTTAAAGACGGCTCCTGTAATGTCGTAACTTCTTACATCGGATATTTTTCAGACACTTCTTATTTTTTCATCTCAGGTGATAACACTGAAAGAAATATTTTCCTCAAATCAACTGATATTTATACTGAAGTCATTGATGTGGAAGGTGAAGACCCTGCCTACGAAATTATTCGTAAAGCTATTAAATATAAACAGGAATTCAGAAAAGATTTAATCGAATTTAATTATGATGCCTATTCGAAGTTTGTCGTAAAATCCAATATGAATCCATACGACGACAAGTCAGTTAAGAAAGATTCAAGCGGTATGAATATTCTTGGTGTTCTTGAGTCTGAAAGCATCGGGTATTTCAAAAAACCTGACCTCGAAAAACAAATTATAAAATCTAAGCGTGAAACTGCTAACATCACAAGAGGCTTTGCCATTCCTCTTATAGTTAATTTCTACGATGAATACGTCGACCTCGGCGACGCAAAGATTCCGGGACCTCTTAGTGACAATGCATTCGATAGTTATGAGTATAAGTTGTTAGGTACTACTTCCATTGACTCTACTACTGTTTTTAAAATCAAAGTTATAAATACTTCTTCGCTCGTTCCTCAGTTTCTTGGTAACATTTATATTATTGATAAATTGTTTGCCCTTATCAAAATTGACCTTGAAGCAAACAGCGAAGTTGTTAAAAGTGTTGATAGACTTGCCTTCAGGCAGAAGTTCTCACCTGAATTAGATAAGAACAATAAACTGTTCTGGATGCCGACTGATGTCGAAATTCTCGCAGACGGAACTTTTGCTGGCATTATTAAATTCCGCGGCGATGTCTTTACTATCGTGTCCGGCTACAGACTTAATGAGAAAGCCCCTAAAGATATCTGGGATGAAGTTATTATCAAGGTTGAAAAGGACGCTAAAAAAGATTCTTCTTACTGGAATAAAAATCAGCTGATTAAAAATACTCCTGAAGAAAAGAAAGCTTATAGCTCTATTGAAAAATCTGTTCAGAATAAACCCGGTATTCGTTTTGGTGGTTCAAGTATAAGTTTCGGTAAACACTTTAATGCAGACTTGCTCGAATCCTATAAGTTCAATAGTGTCGCAGGTCATCAGCTTGGTTTGAAACTGAACTACCAGAAAGACTTTGGAAGAATTAGTTCCGACTTCTATGCAGGTTATGGCTTCTCAGATAAAAAAGCAAAATATAAATTCAATTTCGGTACTCAGTTCCTAAACGACAGAAGTCTTAGAATTAATCTGAGTGCCTTCAGCTATCTTCATTCTCCTTTTATGTACAGAGGTCTCGATGCCGAATGGCTCG